>CAWVWD010000252.1:0-6509 GCA_963933585.1 uncultured Saprospiraceae bacterium | reverse complement strand
TTCATAATTTTGTATTTAATTAGGCTTTCTCTCTAACGCTTTAATGGGGAGTAAGGCTTGTTTTAGCTGCCGTTGAATATTAGTAAATACCGCAGATAAAGTAGCTTGCTGCTGGGGTACTTTAGAAAAATAACCTTTAATTACTAATCGAATACCAATGATGCGGAAAACCTTTTTCTGAAAAAATATTTTGAAATTGGAAACCGATTTTCTTTAATACAGATTGAGAATCTGTATGATCGGACATCGTTATTGCATGAATTTTTTTGAGGTTTAAGGTATTGAAACCATAATCTAAACTTGCTTGAGCAGCTTCTGTTGCGTAACCTTTGCCCCAGTGTCTTTCCAAAAAACGGTAACCTAAATCAAAAATGTTTTTGTGATTATTAATGGGTTCTTTAATATATTTTAATCCTGACCAACCGATAAATTCATCGGTAGACTTTAATACAACGGCTAATCTTCCAACGCCACATTTTTCATATTGATATTGGATATTTAGGATATGCTGTTTGGAAACTTCAATACTTTTGATTTTATCAATTGTAAGATATTTCAATACATTCGGATTACTATCCATTTCAAACATTGCAGAAGCATCAAATAATTTGATTTTCCTCAATATTAAACGTTCTGTTTCAGCGATGATTGGCATGAAGTAAATATTTAGGTGAATTAAATTTTAAAGTATAAGTTTTATCGTTATTTTTAATGTAACCTTGAATTCAAAGGTAGAATAATCTTAAAAATATCTCCTACTTCCCAAACGTTAATAACTTCCAAATATCCTAGAATAGTCCCTTACCGCTTACTAAAGCTACTTAATTTATGCATTATTTTTCGCAAGTGTAAAGTAGAAAGTAGTACCTTCATTTGGTACTGATTCTAATCGAATTTCTCCGTCATGTTGTGCTATAATTTTCTTACAGATTGATAGACCTAAGCCAACACCTGCATATTCTTGTTTATTATGTAACTTTTTGAAGGTTTCAAAGATTATAGTAAAGTGTTCTTCTTTAATTCCAATTCCATTATCGGCAATCGAAAATTGATAATGGGTACCAATATCTTTTGTATCAATCGTAATGATTGCTGGCGTATCTTTTTTACTAAATTTCAAAGCATTAGAAATCAAATTTTGGAATAATTGAATCAATTTAATTTTTATACCGTTGCCCGATTCAGGAATATTTAATAATTCAATATGAGCATTTTTATCTTGAATTTGTTGATGAAGATTTTGAAGTACATTTTTTATTATCGGTTCATATTCGACCTCTTCAAAATTGATATTATTATTAGTCGATGAAAATTTAGAGAAAGCTAATAAGTCCTCAATTAAATGATGCATATATTTAGTACTATCTATAATGATGTTTGAATATTTACTAACTGTAGCATCTACTATATTTTCTTTCTTTAAATGGCGATTAATTAATTGTGAAAAACCAGTAATATTCCTCAATGGTTGTTTTAAATCATGTGAAGCCATATAAGCATACAACTCTAATTCCTCATTAGATTTTTGGAGTGCATTCGTTCGTTCTTCTACCATTTTTTCCAAATCGTCATTATAAGCTCTAAGTTGTTTCTGAGCATTTTCCAATGCATATCTTTGATTAAGAATAGCCTCTTTTTGCTGTTCAATCTTTTGATTCTTATCCTGTAGCAATAAATTTGCTTTCTTTTTTGTATGATTAGCTTGTACTAAGACCAAAAACAAAGCAGAAAATAAAATTAATCCTAAAACCAATGACCATTGTTGTAATTGTTGTTTTTCGATTAAAATCTGATTTGCAGCTTCCTTCTGTTTCAATAAATTATTTTCCTGGTCCTTCTTAAATATTATAAAATTACCTTCTTCCAAACCGGATTGTCGATACATTTCGGCATTAAATAAGCTATCCTTGAGCGTTAAATATTGCTTATGATAGGTCAATGCTTTAGAATATTTTTTTTGTTTTTCTGCTATTTTAGATAGAAAAAGATACGACTGAAACAGCACTTCTTGACGATTATATTCTTTTGCAAAACGAGTCGATTTTTTACAATACTCCTTTGAACGAATATAATCTTTTTGATAATAAAAACCCTGACCAACTAATAACAAAATCTCTGCTACAACACCATTATTACCAATCTTATCATGATAGATAAGAGATTTATTACCGAAATAAATTGCCTTCGTATAATTTTTTGATGCTAAATAGACTTTTCCAATATTCATATTCGTAAGGGCTAAGTCTTCGTAATTATCTAAACTTTGATATAAAATTATATTATTAAAAAAGTAGATTAATGCTTTATCATAATCTCCTTTTTTAATGTAAATCTCTCCCAATCGATTATTAGAAGAACCTTCTCCTCTTTTATCTTTGATTCCCTGTCGAAGAGATAATGATTTACTTGCATGTTTTATCGCAGAGTCCAAATTACCTTGACTTAAAGCCAACTGACTCAAACTATTATGCGCATAAGCAATACCCCTCAATTCGCCTGATTGTTCAAAAACTTTTAGTGATTTATAAAATAGTTCAACTGATTTTTCATAATCATTTTGCCAGATATAGATTGTGCCCATATTATGATAAGCATAAGCCAATTGTTCCGCTTGATTATTTTCTAAAGCAGCATCTTTTGCGGCCATATAATATTCTAACGCAATAGCTTGTTTCCCTAACTTTTGATAGCCAACACCAATGAAATTTAAGGAACGAGCCAAATCCCATCTATAATTGATTTTTTTTCCTAATGCTAAAGCCTGTGTAGCTAGTTTGACTGTTTCTTTAGGGTTGAAGTTTCGGTATTCAAATGAGACATCATTTAATGCCTTGATTTTGTTACTATCTTCGGACATTATTAATGCGACGGCTCTCATTTTATTAGCATGCTCTTTTGTCGAAGCGATGGCTGTAAGTGACGAAAATAAAAGTAGGAAGGTTGTAAATATTAAGATTTTCATAAAATTATTTATTTCGAATTGCAGTGTAACTTTATCAGGAACAACTTAAGTACTCCGACATATTTATTCCATACCCAAAATATGATTTTAAATTCACAAATCATTGATAACCAAATCTGTCATTTTTTTTTTTAGAATTTATGGGATTCTCTTTTTCGATTGTCAATAATAGACTACTTTTTTATAAGTAATAAAACTATAATTATATGTACATATCCTTGTAAGATGCCTATTGTCTTAAATTTTTTATTATGTAAATATATAGATTTGTGACTAGGTAAATTAAAGATAACGAAAATTTAATGCTTGTTTTCTAGAAAAAGGGTAGAAGTGAAAGGTAGATGGGCTTTCCTTTAGGGTACAATATTCAATTTGAAAATCATTTAATCACGTTGTAAAGTTTTACAGCGACACAGTTTCCAATAAAAAACGGCTATTTACATCGAGTAAATAGCCGTTCTTTATATTTTAATATCAATACATCATCCATTAAAAGAATCTGTAACGATAATCATATACTTCTGTTTGTTTGCGTAATGCTTCGAACAAACGACTTCCTATTTGTTGTTTTGATTGGGCAGAAGCTTGTTGCTTAGCCGTCGGTAAATCAGCTGGAGTCGTTGCCTCCGGCTTGAATGTTACCTCAATATAGTAAATAGCTGTATTACCTTCAATTGGCTCAGAAACTGTATTTGTTTTTGTACCGATATTGAATACTTTACCAACTACTTTTGGCTCATTACCCATACCAGGAACGGTTGTAGTTCCCATTGATACTTGACTTGCAGTTTGAACTTGAGCACTATTTGCAGAAGCGATAGCATCTAATGTCTGGCCTTCATCAATTTTAGCCATAATCACGGCTGCTTTCTTATGGTTTTTAACGCCATTTTCTGCTTGTAAGCGAGTTGCAGGATCGCTGATTGTAGCCATTCCCTCTTCCACGATAGATTGTAAACCGATAACTGCATATTTCTCAATAAAGATTTCAGCACCACCTTTATTTTCAAAAGTATAAACTTCGTTAGAAATATCACCTTTATCAGCGTCGTAAGACCATTTTATAATTTCACGAGCACCTTCACCTTCACCGATTCCAATAATTCTATAATCATTTCTTCTTGCACCAGCTATCGAAGATTGAACTTCAAAACCTGCTTCTTTTGCTTTCGCTTCGAAATCTTTCAAATCCGTTAATGTAGCGGCGAACTTAGAAGCAATTCTTAAGACATCTTTCTCCGTTTCTTGACTTGGAATAATGTTTTCTAATAAGTAACCAACTTTATAACCCAATTTCCCTGAGCTATATTTATTTTGAACTTGCATGATGTGAACACCAAGCTGTGTATTTACTTTGTAGTATGTTCCAATTTTACCAGTATAGAACGCTAAGTTATTAAACTCAGGAACCATTGCACCAGGACCAAATACACCTAAATCACCACCTTTCACATTTGTATCATCTTGTCCGTATTGAGCGGCCAAAGAATCGAAGTTAGCATTGTTGTCATTTAATTCAGTCATTAAACTATCAATCAAAGCATCTGCTGCTAAATATTGAGCTCTTGCTGCACTTGGATCACCTTGTTGATCTACACGACGTAAAATATGTCTTGCTTTTACAGAATCTGGAACGATTTGTTTGCCAATCAATTTAGCAATCTTATAAGTACTTCCATCTACATAAGGAGCGATAATCGTTCCTACAGGAATTTGAGCAATCGTATCAGCGATTTGTGGCGCAAGTTTATCTTTTGCTACATACTCTTCACTGTAAACACCATTCAAGCTGAATGCGATAAATGAAGAATCACTAATATCTTCACTTTTACCTGTCCAATCAGTGATTTGCTCATTAAGACGTACCACGATATCCGTAGAATCTTTTAAGGTAGGTTTTACATCAAATAAGACATAGCTAAATTTGCGAGCTTCTTCCTCTGTCAAGAATTTACCTTTGTTTTCATTGATGTATGCTTTCAATTCTTTATCAGAAACTTCGATTTCTTCGTCCTTAACCGTTGAGTAAGGAACTGCAACGAAACGGAAATCTGCTTTCTGATTATTTACATTATGCATCATTTCTGCCATCCAACTCGGAGCATAAATTGCTGCTGCTGCGATACCATTAATTTTAGACTCCAATCTTTCCAATTTAACTTGCTCCATCAAGTTATTCCAAGAGAATAACTGATCAGCAGGTAATTCTCCTGATTCGACCTGTTGGCGAATCTGAGCTAATTGATTAGGATCTACTTGACCGGTTTGACCTCCAAGTGCTTGACGAATTAATGGGCTTAATGACTGTACATTGTACATTAACTCATTTAATTCATCCTCACTAACGCCAAGTCCCATAGCCTCTGCTTCATTTTGGATAACTGCTTCTCTGATATAATACTGCCAAACAGCATCTCTAACCTGATAAGGATTTGCTGCGGAGTTAGCATATAATTGTTCTTGTCTACGCTGAAACTCTGTGATAGAAATATCTGTCCCAGCTATTTCTCCAACGTTATTAGAACCACCTCCCATCTTAGTATCGTTCTGAAGCATATCCATTAAAAGGAAACCGCCCATACCAAGACCAATAAAAACAATCAAAATCCAACTTCTCTGACGAATCTCACCTATAAGTGCCATCTGTATATTATTACTTTTAGTAAATAAAGATTACGAATGATTAACATAATCATGTCTTCATTCGTAATCTTTACTAATAATTTTAGTTTAATTAGTTAAGTGTCGTATGGTTTTCAGGTTTTAGTTATTCATGGTTTGATTATTTAACGATTTTATTGTTATTAGTTCCAATAATATATCGGCAATAATTTTTTGCATTTATACCATAATACCTGAAAAATTTTAGACCTTATATTGCTTAATAATAAAAAACCTGTAAACACTCTGAATTAGAATTCTTTTAGGATTTTTACATTAAAGCACGCAAAAATACTTTTTTTATTGATTTAATGGAAAAATGTTTGGGTGTTTATAAATTTAAAAACATTATATCCTCTATTTTGACATAATTTTACGTCAAAACTATTAATTAACTATCCAAAACTTAGAAAACATGAAAAGAATCGCTACACTATTTTTTACCATTTTTACCATTTTTATCGCATTTATCGGAAATGCACAGATTACGGTTACCAGTAGTGACCTTCCCGGAAGCGGAGATACCTTACGATATAGTACAGCTGATTTGAGTGCTTTAACCGAAAGTACGTATATTATTGATGGAGCGAATAGTTTTTGGGATTTCTCACATCTTGAAGCAACAGGACAAAACGTTGACGAATATAAATCTTCTTTAGAAACACCTTATGCAGGATTTTTCTTTGGTTTCAATAGATACGGTAAATTAGAAGCAGATAGTATCGGTTTTGGACAATTTCAATTCGAAGATGTGTATCGTTTTTATAAGAATAGTGCTTCCGCATTTGAAATAGAAGGTGTTGGACTTCGATATTCTGGTTTTCCAATTCCATCTTATTATGATGATAATGACGAATTGTACCAATTTCCATTAGATTATAATGAC
>CAWVWD010000251.1:0-6552 GCA_963933585.1 uncultured Saprospiraceae bacterium | reverse complement strand
ACTTACCCATTTTGTCGCAAAATCTTTAACCTTCACTCTAATCTTAGGAATATCCGCTTCTTCAAAAGGTTTATCACTTTGATAAATCCAGACCCTCGTATTCTCCGATAAAACTTCATAATTAACCATAGTTCCTCTATATTTTTGTAGGTTAGACAATATTATTTTGCAATCCTCCGTCAGCGAAGCTAGCTAAAATTTTGTATATTTCGTAATATGACAAATAACTCTTTTTTATTTTGACAAATACTTCTTTTTTATTTTGTATAATTGACAATAATGAAATTTAATTTTTTAAAATTGTTTTATAATCAAATTTTGTTTTAAATTCCGTCTTTTACACTTTTTTAGACCTAATTTTGTCACGTAGAATCATGAAAACTATAATTTCCTATCCGTTACTAAATACCAAAACGCCTTTATATCTACACATTATGAAACAAGAAGAATGGATTTCTGTTCACCTATTTTACGATGATTCACTCAATTTTTTTCTCAAGAAAGCCGTACAACCTTTTCTTAAATTAAATAAAGCATATATTCTTTCATCATTCTTTATTCGATATATGGAAAACGGTCAGCACGTTCGTTTAAGAGTTTTAATTGACAGAAAACACACGCCTATTTTAATCGAAAAAATAAATCTTCATTTTAATAACTTTTTTACCAATTTCCCATCCAAACATCAAATAAAAAACACGACCAATTTTCCAAATAATGCTATTCAACATATTGCCTACGAACCTGAAATACAACGCTATGGCGGAACGGAAGGCATTTTGATTTCCGAACAACTTTTCCATTATTCTTCCAAAACAATTTTGAACTTAATTGAAGCAGAAACTGAATATGAACAAGCTTTATTAATAGGAATTATAATGAATTTATATTTGGCAAAAAGTGATCCTAAACATAATATATCGAATCTTTTTCAATCTATTTTTAATTATTGGCTAGATTATAATTGTCATTATTTAAACCTTTCCAAAACCGAAATTATTCAGCAATACGAATCTATTTACGACGAGCAATCAGAAATGTTTACGGAAATTATAGAAGGCATTTTATCTGAAAAAGGAGCTGGAGAAGCAGAAATTGAAGGTTTAGAGAATTGGAAAAAATACTGCACTGAAATACTCAAAAAACTACGCAATACAGGGTTGACAAAACTAATTCCTGAGATTATCGGAAGTTATATTCATATGAACAATAATCGTTTAGGTATCTCTAACTTTGATGAAAGTTTGATGGCTTATTTGATTTTGAGAGAAATAACTCTAAACCCGTCTACCGAAGAAACGGGCTTTTATTAATTCTTGATTATTGCATAATCGTCTATTATTTATCTTATAAAAAAATACTTACGACCCTGAAAAAGTTATAATTATTCAGTAACTAATTTTTCTACTTACTTTGCATTAATAAATTCCAAAACCCGTCTTTCTGACCAAAGCGTATTGTCATCACCAAACGTCGTGAAACCAACGTGTCCACCATATTTAGGAATTTCTAAATAAAAATATGGATGATTTTTAGCAATATCTCTGGGAAAACATTCGGGTGACAAAAACGGATCATCCTTCGCATTAATCAATAACGTTGGAATCGTGATTTGATTCAAAAATTGTAAACTACTACTCTTTGTATAATAATCGACTCGACTACTGAAACCGTGTGCCTTTGCTGTGAACAACTCATCAAAAACATAGAAAGATTTTGCTTTAGATAAGGTTTCGACATCAAAACCTGCTTTTCTCAAAAGCTCTTTTTTCGCAATTACTTTCTGTCGTAATTTCGACGAGAAGCGTTTCATATAAATCCAATTATGTGGCTGTTGAATCACTTCCGAACCACTTTCCAAATGAACAGGCGTAGAAAGTGCAACTGTTTTTTTGATTTCTGAATGAATATTCGAACCGTTTTCACCTGTATATTTTAAGACTACATTTCCACCTAGACTAAAACCAATCAACACAATCTCCCGAAATCCTTTTTTTAAAACTTGCTGAATTACCAATTCCAAATCATCCGTTGCACCACTATGATATGCTCGAATTTGTTTATTTGGTTCGCCGCTGCATCCACGATAATTATATGCACAAACCGACCAATCATTTCCACTCATTATCTTCGCCATTCCTTTTAAATACTGACTTTCAGAGCTTCCTTCCAATCCATGACAAATAATCGTCACCCGATTTTTATCTTTATAAATCCAATCTAAATCAATAAAATCATCATCGGGCGTTGTCATTCTTTCCCGTTGGTATTTTACCGTTTTTACTTTTCTAAATTGTGAAGGATAAATTGTATTTAAATGTCCATTTTTGAAAATGGAAAAAGGTGGTCGATACGTAGAGTTTTGTATAAGTGGCATTTTTTGTTTTCTAATTCGTTAATTTATAATTGTGTTGTAACAGGTGATTTACAAAGTAAGTTTTTTAATCTTAAAAGGTATCATTTTAAATGAAGTAGAGATTCGTGAAGATAGTAACTTTAAAGGTTTCTTTAAGTTTTTAGAATTCTAAAATATTGATTTTAATTTTACCCGATATGCCCTAAATTAGTGACCAATAAAGATAGATTCAAAAACCAAGAAACATCCATTATAGGGAATTCGTTTCAGCATGACGACCGTTAAAAATGCAATTTATAACGACTACTAAAAGTGGTGATTTTAAGGAAATCACCACTTTTGAGTTGAATTCTTACTCACAGAATATTTTGAAATAAGTTCAAAATAACGGACTTTACTTGACTTTTACGCTTATTCCTAATTTTCAACATCAAAAAATAATTTCTTTTACTACATCAAATCACTTTTTATCTTAATATACTACGTCAAGACTACATCATTTTAAGGAACAAGTATTGAACCTGCTATGATTATAGAAAACAAATTTCGATTAATAAGAAGTATTATTTAGTTTTGGAAATTACAGGCATGAAGTGCAAAATAACTTTACATCAAATAGTAAAATATACAGATGAATACGTCAGAAACAAAACCAAAAGCCGTAGCTAATTCAAATATTAAGATTAGTCAAGTAGTGATAGAAAATGAAAACTACTTTAAAATTTCTAATTGTGATAAAATGCCTCATTTTTTCATGAGCATTGTGAGTGATTCTGATCATTGGCTATTTATTGCCAGTAATGGTGGCGTAACAGCTGGTAGAAAAAATTCAGAATTCGCCTTATTTCCGTATTACACTTCTGATAAAATCACAGAATCTGCAGATATTACGGGAAGTAAAAGTATCTTTTTAGTTAATAAAGAAGATTCATCTTTATTATGGGAACCGCTTTCGGAGCGTTTCGATGGAATGTATGATATCACGAGAAATTTATATAAAAATACTTACGGTAACAAAGTGATTTTTGAAGAAATTAACCATGATTTAGGTTTAACTTTCAGCTATCAATGGAGTTCAAGTAATGAGTTTGGTTTTGTCAGAAAATCAACTTTAGTGAATAATGGAACAGCAGCAACAAAAATATCTCTAGTAGATGGAATTCAAAATCTGATTCCTGCGGGAATTGGCGAATGGTTGCAAAACAATTATTCTAACCTGGTTGACGCTTACAAAAGAAACGAATTAGACAAAGAAACTGGTTTAGGAATCTATGCTTTGAGTGCAATCATCGTAGACAGAGCCGAGCCGAGTGAAGCCTTGAAAGCAAATATTGCTTGGTCTTTAGGTTTTGATGATTGTAAGTATTTGGTATCTTCTATGCAGTTAAAGAACTTTAGAAAAGGTCAATCAATTCAAGAAGAAATTGATGTAAAAGCTGAAAAAGGTGCTTACTTTATTAATGCAGATATTACGCTGGAAGCGAAAGCCGAAAAGCAATGGATGATTATTACAAATGTAAATCAAAATCATGCTGGCGTTGTCCAAATGATTGAAAAAATTAGAACGGAAAAGAATTTAATTGATGTTGTAAATAACGATATTAAGCAAGGCACACAAAATTTAATTCAATTGAATGCTGGTGCAGATGGTATTCAATTGACCGCTGATAAATTAAAAGATTCTCGCCATTTTTCCAATACCTTATTTAATATCATGCGAGGTGGAATTTTTGATAATAATTTCCAAATTGAAAAATGGGATTTCCGTGCTTATTTAGCGAAAGCGAATAAAGCAATTTATAATGCCTTTAAAAGTAAAGTAGAATCGCTGAACGATACCTTTACTTTGGCGGAGTTAAAAGCATTAGTAAATGAAAATGACGATAGTGATTTCAAACGCCTTTGTTTGGAATATATGCCGTTAAAGTTCAGTAGAAGACATGGCGACCCGAGTCGTCCGTGGAATAAATTTTCGATTAATACAAGAAACGAAGACGGTTCAAAAATTTTAGATTATCAAGGAAACTGGCGAGATATTTTTCAAAACTGGGAAGCTTTGGTGCATGCTTATCCAGAGTTTATTGAAAGTATGATTCATAAGTTTTTGAATGCTTCTACTTTCGATGGTTACAATCCTTATAGAGTTGTAAAAGATGGTTTTGATTGGGAAGCAATCGAAGCAGACGATCCACAATCTTACATCGGTTATTGGGGTGATCATCAGATTATTTATCTATTAAAATTTTTGGAATTTATCGAAAAACATGCTCCAGGAAGTTTAGAGCAAAGTTTCGATAAAAATATATTCGTTTATGCGAATGTACCTTATAAGATAAAATCTTACGCAGATATTCTTAAGAATCCGAAAAAAACGGTTGATTTTGACGAAGCTTTAGATCATGTAATTAGAGCAAGAAGAAGTGAAGTTGGTGCAGACGGTGCTTTGCTACAATCAAGCAACGGAGCAGTTTATAAAGTCAATTTCGTAGAGAAAATCTTAGCAACTATTTTATCAAAAATTTCCAACTTTATTCCAGAAGGTGGAATTTGGATGAATACGCAACGCCCAGAATGGAATGATGCGAATAATGCCTTAGTTGGAAACGGTGTGTCGATGGTAACACTTTACTATTTGAGACGCTTTTTGAGTTTCTTCCAACCGCTTTTTGAAGATACCGCAGTTCAAGAAATTGAGATTTCAGAAGAAATGGCAATCTTTTTCAAGCAAGTTGTTCAGACTTTTGAAAATAACAAATCGCTATTATTAGGTTCAATTAATAACGTAGAAAGAAAAATCGTTTTGGATGGTTTAGGACAAGCAGGAAGTAATTTCCGTACGGCTATTTATGAACAGTCTTTTTCTGGCAAAAAAGTGGCGATTAGCAAAGCAGATTTAAAGCATTTTGTTAAAATCAGTTTGGAATATTTAGAGCATTCGATTGATGCCAATAAACGAACAGATAATTTATATCACGCTTATAACTTAATGACAGTTGAAAGTGATACCGAAGTTTCGATTGATTATTTAAGCGAAATGTTGGAAGGACAAGTTGCTTTATTAAGTGCCGGTTATTTGTCTTCAAAAGAGATATTGAACGTCTTAGATGCTTTGAAAAACAGTCAACTTTTCAGAGCCGATCAATACACTTATATGCTTTATCCGAATAAAAACTTATTAGGATTTTTGGCAAAAAATAGAATTCCAGCAGCTTCTGTTGCAAATAGTGAATTACTACAAAAACTCGTCAGTAATGGTAATGTAGATTTGATTGAAAAAGATGTTAAAGGTCAATATCATTTCAATAGTAACTTTAGAAATGCCGATGATGTGAAAGCTATTTTGGAAGAATTAGCAACTTCTGAATACGCTGCAACCGTAGAAACGGATAGCGATTTGGTTTTACAAATATTTGAAGAAGTCTTCAATCACAAAGCATTTACAGGCCGTTCAGGAACATTCTTTGGTTATGAAGGTTTGGGCTCGACGTATTGGCACATGGTTTCTAAATTATTATTAGCTGTTCAAGAATGTTGCTTACAGGCAATAAATGAGAAGGAAAACCCAGATGTTGTGGGTCGATTATTAGAACACTATTATGAAATCAATGCAGGAATTGGTGTTCATAAATCACCAGAATTATACGGTGCTTTTCCCACAGATCCATATTCTCATACGCCAGCAGGAAGAGGTGCACAGCAACCAGGTATGACTGGTCAAGTGAAAGAGGATATTTTATCAAGGTTCGGAGAATTCGGTGTTTTTGTAAATCACGGACAATTATTTTTCAATCCTTGTTTATTGAAAACAGACGAGTTTTTAACCGAAGCACAAACTTATAATTATACTAATATTCACGGTGAAGCAAAACAGATTGCCTTAAAAGTAAACTCACTTTGTTTCACATATTGCCAAGTACCAATTATTTATGAAATTGCCGCAACAAATAGTCTGAAAGTTATTCGTCAAAATGGCGAAGTGAGCAGTTTTGATACTTTAGCTTTAGATAAGGCGACGAGTTCGGAAATGTTTGGTAGAACTGGAGATGTTTGTGAGATTCATGTTGGATTAGTAAAAGGAGATTTAAAGTAGGGCAAACGGTCCTGCCTTTGCAGCCTTATTATTTTAATTTAAAAACGCCTTATTCATTAAGTTGAATAAGGCGTTTTTTTTATTCAAAACATTCGACTTAATTAAA
>CAWVWD010000250.1:0-6558 GCA_963933585.1 uncultured Saprospiraceae bacterium | reverse complement strand
CCGCTTCGGCTTTTGTGAAAGTATGTGTTGTTCCAAAAGAAATTTTTTGATTTTTCGGTAAGGTGATTTGTCCATCGAACTCTCCTAAAAGGGTCGAAAAGTTACTTAATGAAACAATTCCAACTTGATCATCGAAATAATTTAAATATTCTTTAAAAAATCCAACTTTACTTTTGGTAATAATTTGATTTCCAATGTTTTTAAAGTTCAGCATAAATCGAAATACTTCATCGTTTTGATGTGCTTTACTGCGGACTTGAACACTCGTTGGGGGAATTTCTCGTTCGGATGCTTGATACCAAAAATGAGCGGCAAAAGTTTGATTTGGTTTGGGGCGAAAGTAGAAATCCTGTAAGATATTTTGTTGGTGAAAAGCTGCATTTTCGTTCGCTCGATTAAACGTTGGCGAAAGCCAATAGATAAAATCGTTTTCAGCTTGTTGATGTGATAACTTGGTTTGACTTTGGAATTTTTCATGACCAATTTTTGCACTCAAATTCTGCTGAAATAAGCCGAAACTACCAAAAGTCATTTGTGATTGTCCGCTTATTTTATTTGAAAAGTCAGGTAAATTATTCAAAGCAATTACGCCACCGACAGCGCCACTTCCCCACATCGTCGTTCCGCCACCTTGCTGCACTGAAACCTCTTCAACTATATTGATTGGTAGTAAGGATAAGTCTAATAAACCTAACATTGGACTTTGAATCGGTAAGTCATTCCAAAGTACTAAAGTGTGTCCGGCATTTCCACCTCGAATTGAGGATGTCGCTAAACTTCCAGAGCCATAAGTTTTGATAAAAATACCAGTTTCCTGCTGTAATAATTCAGCGATATTTCGAGCCGGTAAAGTTGATAAGGTTTGAGAATTATAGGTTTGAGATTGAGAACCGACTGGGTTTTTTCGTAGTTGTGTTGTCTTCACATCAATGGTTTCCATCGTCAAGGTCGTATCGACTTGTCCGAAACTTAAAACCGAAAAACTAACAAAAATAATATTTAACCAAACGCTTTTCATCATCTAATATTGACAGAAGAAAAACTACATGGTTTCAATGTTCCCCTGCTTTATTGTATCATTGTTTTATTGTTATCGCCTGAGCGATAACAATAAAACAATTGAACAATGTAGCCACCGAATATTCGGGACAAGCAATTGGACAATGAATCGATGTAACCAACTTTTCTTCCGAAAGTTTTTTACGAAAAGTTAGAAATCAGTATAATTTCTAACTGTTTGGCAGGTCTTCTGGCTCACTCAAAATTTTTAACGCCTTCCCGTTTTATAACAGTGACATTTTGTTAAAAATTCTTTAATGAAAAATTTCATTAAACAGAGTTTACAGCAGCGGAGACTGCTTCGGATTTTCACCGAATTCCCTTTTAAGACTTACATATTTCAAATCATTAAAATAGCAAATCACCAATATTTGCAGCGAAGGTAGGAAAATTGATAAAACCATGTGATTAAATAGTCAAATTGTTCGGAATTAAATTCTCAGCAACTAAACTAATCTTCAAGAAAGATACAGTAATTGGCATGTCAAAGCATTTATTTTGAAATAAATTCAGCATAGTTGACTTCTAAAGAAACGGATATGATTTCAGTATCAATAAGTAACCCTTGTTCTACACATTATATACGATTTGTCCAGTGATAAGTCTATTCCGAAGTCTCGGAGTGATTAGTAAAAATAGGTAATTGATTATTTGAATTTTTCTCTTTTTGATTTATTAGATTTATTTTATATAAAGTCTTTATTTTTTTTCTAATAAATGCCTCTGATTTTAATTTTTTGTGATGAAACCGATTTTTTATATTATTTCATTCTGCTTGTTTAGGACCTTCGGTATAGGAGTATGCAGAGGGTTAGATATTTCGTTTCTCTTATTAGACTAATTCTTATAATTTATTTGATTCGATTCTGATTCATATTAAATTATTATAAAGCTACTTTCGTTGCTTTATTTCTTACTTTATTTACCATTTTTAATTATTTTTTTTTGAGTTTAGCCTCAATTCTAGTATTGATTTAGTATTTAAATTTATTTATTTCCCCATCAAGATTCTTGTTTTCGTCTCTTTTGTTATCTTTACGCTTATCTTTTTAGAATTTTCACTTTGATAATTTTAATTTTATTAATGAGCTTATGTAAATTTCCATTTTTACGATTTGTAAAATTATATAAATCAATCTATTATAAATTTAAATTTACATAATATATTTTCCTTTTGTACCGTCTGACCGACAAAATACGACAGTTTTATAGAGATAATTAATATCTTCATGTCAAGGTCATGCCTATTTGTTTACTAAAAAGAATTATCAAACGTCAAGTTTACATGTCTTTGTTCATGACAAAACACTAAGTTATGTCATCTCAAAGTAAAATAGAAATGCCGGAAATAATTATATAGACAAAGTCTTCTATAAGAAAAGAAGTAATTAAGCAATGAACAAAAGAATCAAAAATTGGCAAGCAGAGCTTGAGTATCTAAGTAAATCGTTAAAAGATTCCCAAAGTATCGATTTAATTAAATTCGAAGTATTAGAGAAGACGGTGATGAGCATTTCTAGTTATCTAGAAGAACATTATAGTAATATATCTGGTAAAGAACTAAAAGAAAAGCAGGCTGAATTCAGAAAATTCACTGATTCTATTTTTCAGCAAAGTTACTTTTTTAGACGAGCAAGACAATGGCCTAGAGGTTATCCTGGTGATTACGAAACATTAGAACAAAATTATCAAGGTGTTCCTATTGAATCGGAAGGTATCGGAATGTATCTCGACAATTATTTTCTAACTAGAACTTTGGCGGAAGGTGTTCGAGAAAGAAAAGAGTTTTTGAGTGAATTGATTTTGAAGGAATTAGAAAGTAGAAGTGAGGGACAACGAATCTTAAATATTGGATGTGGCTCTAGTCGAGAAATTTTTGATATTGGAAAACGGATAAATAAATTCGATTCTCAAATAACATTTTTGGATTATGACGAAGAGGCAGTTAATTATTCTAAGTTATTATTGTATAACGGAGGAATCAATATTTCAGAATTCGGATTTGAAAAGTACAATGCGTTTAAACTAACGTCAGTTGAAGAAACGAAATCAAAATTTGGTAAGAAAGATATTATCTATAGTGCTGGTTTGTTCGATTACATTAAGACAGATGGTTTGTTAAAAATGATTCATTCTTTATACAGTTTATTAAACGAGGGTGGTGTTATTATCGCTCCTTTTAAAGATAGAAAGAATTATGGAACATTCGATTATCACTGGCTAGGCGATTGGGCATACTTCTACCAAAGAACAATAGAAGATGTGACTGGGATTCTGGAGAAAGCATCGGGAACAAAAGTTGAAATCATTCCATCAGGAACATCAGCTATTAATTTCTTTATTCTTAGAAAATAATAGGACTGGTTTTTTGATAAAAATAATAATCTGAATTAAAAATGACATTTGAGTGATCGTATTCACTTAAATGTCATTTTTTTTAATCCTTGCTCTTAATCGAAACAAAGAAATCAATTAATCCGTGATATGTTACAGCACACATTTTTTTAGAATTTCCTTTTAGTATAATCAAGGTTTAGAATTTTTTCTGTGAACTATCTGTAAATAGGTCGATTATAATTAATACTTAGATTTAGTATCATATAAAAGGAGTGTTTTGTGATTCTTATTAAATGACAACTTCACATATTTTTTGTATTTTTATTACAGGTATGGTTCTATTTGCTAGAGGACTAATTGGCAAGACATAGAATTAATTATATTGTAATTTTTTAAATATGTTTTATTTCGACTATATTTGCTAATGTTTCAATCAGTTGGGCATAGTGATTGCAAATCTTACATAAGAAATAAGTAGTTGGTAGTCGTCAATTTAATATTGACATAATGTAATAAATTTTAAATCAATTAGTTACAAAAATAACACTATCGAGATAAGTATTAAAACCTACTTAATAATCCAAGATTAGAATTATATTAATTTAGACTACGACAAAACGACATGAACTACACTAAAGCTTATCTTATTTATTGCAATGAAAATAAAAATGTTGCGACGGACATCTCTAATGATTTAAAGAGAATCGGTATTGAGTTCACACATGACACCTTTAATCCTTCTGACCATGATTATGTTCGTCAACAATATCTGAATAGCTCTGCTCCAATTTTCCTTTTGGTGAGTGATAACTTCTTGAAGTCCGAAAATTGCATGAAAAATATTTTGGAACTGGTTGAAGATAGTCGATTAAAAGGGAGGATTAAAACGATTATTCTGGAAGGTCGGCATAAAATTGAAGGAACGAATCAATATGAAAGTGTGTCTACGAAGTTCGAGCGATTGGGCGATGTTGTGAATTATATCAATCATTGGTCAGTTCAGTATCAAGCAATTCGTACAGAAATGCGTCACGCTACGGATGAACGTAAAAAGGAATTACAACCTCAATTACATTTAATTCAAGATATTTCTACGAATATATTGGGGGACTTTATGCGTTATTTGCGAGGTACAAATTATATTTCTTATAAGCGTTTGGAGAATGATAGTTTCCGTCAATTATTTGATGAATTTGGTGGAAAAAGTGCAATACTTCTAAATGAATACAGACTACTACCGGCTTATA
Organism: uncultured Saprospiraceae bacterium; assembly: GCA_963933585.1. GTDB lineage: Bacteria > Bacteroidota > Bacteroidia > Chitinophagales > Saprospiraceae > CAWVWD01. The sequence goes on along the minus strand of CAWVWD010000250.1, from coordinate 1,915 downwards.
TTCCTGCGGTAGAAGTTCTTGAGGTCGAGGAGGAAATTATTGAAGATATTGTGGAAGAAGCGGCGGAGGAAAAAACAAATATTGTGGAGGAAGCAATCGAAAATACGCTTGAATCAACCAACGATATTGATGATTCCATCAATGAAGAGATTGAAGAAACAGAAGAAACTGACAATTCAGGCGATTATATTATTAATGGAATTCCAGGTATTAGTTTATTGCCTTCGGATAATAATGATAAAGAGGAAGTAGGGGACGAGTTTGAAGGGGAAGATTATGAAGATACAGAAATTCCTGTTGGTTTATCGGATGATTTGTTTGACGATTTGGCAGAGGAATTAGTGTCGGATGAAGATACTGGAGGTTTTGTTGAGGAGGATGTGATCAATGAAGTTTTTGATGATATAAAATATTTGGAAGGTGAAACGTCTGATACGGAAAAACCTGAAAATAGCTTAGAAGAGTTACTTGAAGAGTTGACGGATGATATTTTAGAAGAAAATAGTGTTATAAACGAAGAGGAGGAAGGCGAAGCTCAAGAAGATTTGGATAATTTGATTGATGATTTGGCGGATGATATCCTTGAAGAAGATGAAGATACAAAGGAAGTATCCGACGATGCTCCTGCTCTTGAAGGTGAAAGTGTGGATGAGGAGATTGGTGATTTAATGGATTCAATTGCAGAGGACTTAGTGAATGAGATGGATACGGTTCCGCTTGACGAAATGGTAGCAACTGGCGAAAAGGTAGAAGATGCTGATATAGAGTCTTCTGGTGAGGAGTTACTTGAGAAATCGACAATGGATATTGCGGAAGAATTAGCAATTTCTGGTGATATTAAAGGTGCAAGCACGCTGTATCGTCAATTAATTGAAAATACGCCGGATGATGTTGATTTACGTTATGCTTTTTCAATGATGTTATTGGAAAGTAATAGTGATATATCGGTGGCGAAAGAAAATCTTTTGGTAGCAAAAAAGTTAGATAATGAGGATGAAGACATTTTATTCGCATTAGGAACAATTTGTGAGCGAGAAGGGGATTATGCTACTGCGAAGTCTTATTATGAGCGAGTTATTTTATTGGACTTAGAACATGAACAGGCATACTACCGCTTAGGTGCCTTATTGGCAAATTGTTTTGAAAACCAAGAATTCGTTGCATCTTCTTATTTACAACGTGCGATTTCTTTGGATGAAGACTACTCAGAAGCTTATTTTGAATATGCAAAATTACTTCGTGGCTATTTTGGAAAGAGCAAAAAAGCAGTAAAATATTTCAAAAAAGCGATTAAGCATGATAGACATTTTGCGGAAGCACATTTGGAACTAGCCGATTTGTTATTGGCAAACGGAAAAATGGATAAAGCTTTAAATCATTACGAATCTGCGATTGAGATCAATAATCGTTTCCAAACGGAGGAGAATGATGCGAAATATAGTGTTCAGCAAGTAGAACCAGAAGCACTTTCAAACGATATTGACAATCAAAATCGTAAAACAGTTTTAATTACTGGTGCAACATCAGGAATTGGACGAGCAACAGCAGAGATTTTTGCAAAAAATGGTTATCGGATTATTATTACTGGTCGTAGAGTGGAAAGACTTTCGGCTTTGCAAAGTATTTTGGAAGCTGATTTTAAGGTAGAAGTATTATCACTTACATTTGATGTTAGAGATCAAAATGCAGCAGAAGCAGCGATTAACGGACTTTCTGACTCATGGAAAATGATCGATATCTTGGTGAATAATGCAGGTTTAGCAAAAGGTTTCTCGCCGATTAACGAAGGTGAATTGTGGCATTGGGAAACGATGATTGATACGAACTTGAAGGGTTTATTATATATGACAAGACTGGTGTCGCCTTTGATGGTTGCAAGAAAAACTGGCTTTATTATCAATATCGGTTCGATAGC
>CAWVWD010000249.1:0-6567 GCA_963933585.1 uncultured Saprospiraceae bacterium | reverse complement strand
GGCAATATTTTGTCAAAAAATACCGACATGATTAACTTGACTTACTACTAAGGTTTACTCTAAAATAATAAATGTCGTTCGACGGTTTTGCTGATGTGCCTCTTCCGTACAAGTATTACAAACACAAATCGCTGTTGGGCGAGATTCACCATAACCTTTTGCAACTAATTTATCCGAGTCAATTCCTTTTCCAATCAAATATTTCACAGCAGATTCTGCACGCTGTTGCGAAAGCCATTCATTATAATCATTATTACCTCGACAATCCGTATGTGAACTCAATTGAATTTTTAAACCAGGATTCTCTTGTAACATTCTTGCTAAAATATTCAAAGTTGGTTCTGCATTTGCTCGGATTTCAAAGCGACTGAAATCATAATAGATATTCTCCAACGTAAATTCTTTACCAATAATCTCTTTATTCAATTCTAAACTAACTTTAAAACGACGTACAGGACGACCCTCATCTTTCTTAATATCCCGACTTGAAAAAGTAGTAGAATTATTCAAATAACCGTTCTTAGAACCGAAAAAATTATAAGATTGCTCTAATGTTAATTCCATTTCATATTGACCGTTTTCATCCGTTTCAATCGTTAAAGATTCGCTACCAAAAGAAATTTTAATTTTTGTGTTAGGTAATTTATCCTTTCCAATAGCGCCACTACTCGGATCATCAGCTTTCGCAAAAACAGATTCTAACGTATTAATTTCTAATATGAATTTGAATTCCGGTTCACCGACGATTTCCGTCGTATCAATAATTTCTTCAATCGGTGGCGGAATAACTTTTTTCGGTGGCAAGATAACTTTTGAGTATTTATAAATATCATCATTTCCTGCTCGATTAGATGAAAGATAGCCCACTTGCAAAACGGTATCTAGTTTTTGAGATTGATAATCAACGGCATAGCCGAAGTCATCTGAACCAGAATTTATAGGCGAACGCAAGTTCTGTAACGGACTCCAACGACCAGAGCGGCTTTTTGTCGTTTTGAAAATATCTAATCCGCCCATTCCAACATGAAAATCAGAGGAGAAATAAAAAGTATCTTTATCAATAAAAGGAAAAACTTCATAACCCTCAGTATTAATCGAACTTCCCATATTATCCGGTAATGTCCAACCTTCATCCCTTCTTCTTGAATAATAAATATCAAAACCTCCATATCCGTCCGTAATATCCGTAGCGAAATACAATGTATTTCCATCTTCAGAAAGTGTCGGATGCATATAATTAGTTTTTTCAATCATAATATCAGTCAACGGAATTGGTTTTGTCCAGTTGTCACCATCATTTTGAGAGTACATTATTTTACAATATTGGCGTTCCTCTTTACTATCTGAGCCACATCTTGTGAAAAATGCTTCCGTGAAATCAGCATTAAAAGTTATCGTTCCTTCATTATAAGGCGAATTAAAACTTTTTTCGAAAACCTCAACTTCTCCTGTTTTTGGATTTGCAATAAACATATCCATAAAGCTTTCGCCAGTCCATTGATAGACTTCCTCGTCTTCCGCTCCAGTTCCTCTATCCGAAAGAAAAATCACTTGGCCACTTTTATAAATCGTCGGAGAAGCATCCGTTTTGGAAGAATTAAAATTACTATTCTCTAAAATATATTCACTTCGTTCCTCCGCATTATCAATCCAACCTTGTGATTGCTGACAAGCGGCAACTTCTTTACGCCATAAAAACGCATCACCAGTCGCTGTAATCAAATCTTCGAAAGCCTTAACGGCTTCACCATACTCTTCTAACTCTTTCAGTGCAAAAGCATAATTTTTCAAAGATTCAGGATTTCCCGTCAATTCATAAGATTTCAAAAACCACTTTTTAGATTGTGTTGGTTTATTCAAAACTCGATAACTATCTGCCAACATAGTCGCTAGCTTAGAACGTTCATCTAAACCTTCTGCCTTTTCAAATTCATTTGGCAACATCTTAATCGCAACGGCATATTGTTTCAGTTCGTAAGCCGAAGCTCCGTCCTTTATTTTCTGCGTATAAGTACATCCAGCGATAAAAATGGTCATTAAAAATCCAATTGATAATAGCTTTATATTTTTCATAAGATGTTGAGTATTTATGAACTCATAGTTTTCTACTTCTACAGAACGAAATAAATAGTGTGGAGGTTGTTAGGTTTCGTAAATTGAAATCGTTAGTGTTTTGTTAAAAGGGAAAAATTAAACCGTGTTGATTTCTGAGACCGACACGGTTTTTATCACTAAATCAAATCCCAAATAATCAAATATTTGCCAGAAACTCGACTTTGGAACAGATAACACAAACAATCGTGATTCGTTTGTTTAATATTTTCAATCTTTTTATCTTCCAATTGATACCAAACAATTTCAGCATTTATCAAATTATCATCATCTACCCGAAGGTGTTTCTCCAAAAACTCTTTTCCCTTACCATCTTCTGCTAATTCATTCAATTCCGTTTTCGAAGTAAAACTAATGAATTCACAAAAATCACCATCTAAAGCAGGGAATTTCCAATCTTGCCAAGATAAAATCGGTGGTGTTCGGAGTTCGATTTCTGCTATTTTCGCTTTGGCTTCCATCAATAATTCATCATTTGGTTTATTCGGATATAATTCAACCATTTGATTATAAAGTGCTTCTACATCTGCATCATTAGAAAAAATTCCAGTTCCTTCTAACTTACCATCTTTCAAACATTTAAAACAAACGCCTTCGACTTCTAATTCTCCATAGAATGCTTCGCCATCGAAACATTTTTCTTTGTAACCACAAATACTACAATTACAACGTTTCTCCAATAACCCACCAAAATTCTTGGTGTCTCTAAAATAAGTAAATTTCATTCGTTCGTTATTCGTTATTTTAAACCGCTCACGATTACATCGTGGGCTATATTGCGTCGTCCCTATGGGACCTAATCTCAATCTAACAAATCTTTCACAAGGAAAAAACCGTCTTCACCTTGTGGCTGATACAAAGGCATCAAAACTCTTGCAGTCTCTTTTGCCCGAATTTCCCCATTTTTATTTTTTGCCAAAAGCGTTCCAGCTTCTACCAGTTGAAAGTTCTTAAAATTGGGCATCATTTGAAAATTATCCTCTGGTTTTACATCTTGCCGAAAAATCAAGCGCGTTTTCGTTGGTAAGTCTTTAGACATCTGATACAACCAATTATTGTGTTTTTCTTCAATATTTTTATGTTCCACACAGCCAATTGCACGCAGGCAATTAATCAAGGCAGAAGTTGCGTTCGTGATAGAGACTAGGTCATAATGCTCCCCTGCTTCAAAGGTAACAGCTGTTGTCTCAATTCCCATATTTTCAGCATTGAAAAAATGTAAAGTTGTTCCTCTAATTCCGTCCAACATTCCCTGAACTACGGGAGCATGAATATCTAAAGCGATTTGAATACTTTCATAATCATCACTTGGAATACTAAAAATTCCACCTTGTGCAGAAGTCGTATGGATGTCTAAAATATAGAGTTTAGAAGGATTGTATAGTTTTATTTGTTCCTGTATTAATGTCAAAATCGACTTTATTTCTTGGTCTTCCGCATCCAACATTTCTTCAGGAGTCTCAAAAATCCATTCTACGTGATTATCCAGAAGACTTCGATTGATATCTTTATCAATAAATCGAACGCCTTTTATATAAGCTTTTAAATTTCCAATTATACCAATCATTTTACCGGAAAAATGGAAGTCCGGGTTATTCTTTGGTTCATCATATATCAGCTTAAAAACCTGTTTCATTGCTTCGACTCCAGCAGATTCGTTCCCATGCATTGCTCCAAGGACAATCAACAACGGTCCATACTTTCCCTCCGTGTAACTATCTATAATTCTCTCCATTTTTTAGCTCTATTTAATCTATTTAAGCGAATTTAGTAATATTATCTAATATGAAGTTATCTACCTTTAAGAATAACTTAATTAACAATATCCGGAATCTTTCGTATGTTAGTTATCAAAGTGATAAAGGATAAATAAATTCAGACTTATAAAACAACTTATTCATTTCTATTTTAAAATTGAAATAATGTTTATAAAACAATTATTGACCGTAGGGTTCTGCCTAACAATTAGTATTAGTTTATTCGCTCAGACAGGTTCAAGCTTTACAGAGACTCAAGCCGATGAAATGGTAAATCGGCATAATGATTATCGAGAGGCTGTTGACGTACAAGATTTGAAATGGTCAAATAAAGTCGCTGCCTATGCTCAAAAATGGGCGAATCATTTAGCGGCGACAAGCTGTGATTTAGAACATCGCTCTACACACAAATATGGTGAAAATCTATTTTGGGGATACGGAACAGCATATACATCAACCGAAATTTCAGATAATTGGGGAAGCGAAAGAAAGGATTGGAAAGGTGGCGAAATTACAACGCGTAACTTTGCAGATGCTGGCCACTATACACAGATGATTTGGTTTGAGTCTACAGAAATCGGTTGCGGACAAGCGACTTGTAGCAATGGAAGCATAATCGTAGTTTGTAATTATAATCCACCTGGAAATGTGATTGGACAAAAACCAGAAGGGAATTAGTTTCTCGTTTTGGATGAAACCAAGATAGTTTAATTACCGACTTAGAGTCACCGGCCGGCTCAGCAAGCATTTAGACTTCGTCTCTAATTAACAAATTACAAATCAACAAATTAACGATTCAAACTGTTCGTGCTTTATATTCAAAATCAAAATTCTAACGACTATGCGATTTGGCTTTCTTGTGATTGCTGTTATTATTTTACATTCTTGCTCTTTAAGTGCTGAATCTCAACAGTTTAATGTAATTTTTTATTCTGAAACGATTAGCTTCGATTTTGATAAAGATAAGTTACCTTCAGATTATTATCGGTTTGATGAATGGTTCGTAAGGCGATATTATCGAGAATTATCCACTGGAAATTTTGATGAATTGATATCAATATTAAAAGAAAATCAGCAAAAATATAATCTAAATGGCTGGTTGACTTATGATTTGATTACAGAAATGATTGATGAAATTGCTTCTGAAAAACCTACAAACTATAAACGATTGCTGACTTGGTTCTTGTTAACTAAGATGGATTATGACGCTCGATTAACGCATTATAAAAATACATATTATATTCAAGTTTACACAACTGATAATTTATATCAAATTCCATTTTTTGAATTAAATGATCGTACTTTCATCAATGTTACCGCCGTTAAGAATTCTAAGAAAAACCGTAGAAAAAATTTAGACTTTTTTCTAATTGAATATATCCCGAATCCGAAAGGAAAACCATTGACATTTAGCTTAATTGAGACACCGACATTCACCCCTGAGATTGTCACACGGACAATTCGATATTGGGGAGATGGAAAATGGCGAAAAATCATGATTAATTTGGATAAAAATATCATTGATTTAATGGACGATTATCCGATTGTGGAAGAACGGGATTATTTAGAACGTAATTTCTCTGGGACACTGAAAAATTCTTTAGTGAATCAGTTGCGGCAACAGATGGCAAATTTATCCGAACTTGATAAAGTACAGTTTTTATTAGCATTTACTCGTTCCGGATTTAAGTATAAAGAGGATACAGAACATTTTGGGTATAATCGTCCAATGATTGCAGACGAAGTTTTATATTATACTTTTTCGGACTGTGAAGATCGTTCTGCGTTATTTTATAATTTGGTTAAAGAGTTAATTGATTTACCAATGATTATCGTTGCATATTCTGATCATTTAACGATTGGCGTTAAACTGAAAAATAATCAAGGAAAACTATTACATCATAATGGCGAAACCTACACAATTTGCGATCCAACTGGTCCAAATAATTCTGATAAAGTAGGAATTTATCCAAAAGGCTATGAGCGAAAATCTTATGAAATAATTGGTTCTTATGAATAATCGCTTAATTCTTAATTGATTGATAAACAATCAATTATGCTTTAAATAAATTATCGTAAATACTTTTCTTAAAATATACTTGGATATTTTCATAAAGTTTTTACTTTTGCAGCCTAAAATGGAAACTAAGGAATGAAGTATAAATGAATTTACGGACTTCAGCGAAGTGCTTTTTGTTTCTGATAAGACAAAAAAGCAAGTCACAGCCTCATATAGCAAGTGTTTTTAGTGAAATTAACGGCGAAAAATACAAGTTAAAAATATAAGGTTATTTGTAACTCATTTGTACATTATATAAATTCAAATAGGTTCAAAGTGACATCTTTTAAAGATGTCGTCATTAAATAAATTACTAATTAATACAAAAATAAAAAAGTATGTATTGGACACTCGAATTAGCTCATCACTTAGAAGATGCTCCGTGGCCCGCGACAAGAGACGAATTAATTGATTATGCGATTCGTTCTGGAGCACCTTTAGAAGTTATTGAAAACTTACAGGTGATTGAGGATGAAGGCGAAGTATATGATAACATGGAAGATATTTGGCCGGATTATCCAACAAGGGATGATTTCTTATTCAATGAAGAGGAATATTAAGAACAGATAATCTGTAATCATAGGGAATATAAAAACGAGCTAACGACGAAAGTCATTAGCTCATTTTTTTTGTCATAAT
>CAWVWD010000248.1:0-6567 GCA_963933585.1 uncultured Saprospiraceae bacterium | reverse complement strand
TTACTCCCGTAGACCTACCCGTTTACACGGCAGGCAGGTTTCACTGATAATGCAGATTTTTTTATTAAAAACCGTATCGGTTTTGAAATCGATACGGTTTATGCAGCACCGAACTTTGAATATCTTATTAGAAAAAGGTATTATTTCTAAAACCCTCCCGACGAATCAGATTGGTTTCCTAACTTTTTTTGTAGTATTGTACTTCTCACAGAGTTACGCCGCATTATTCACCGCATGTCACATTATTTTATTTATAATCTTATGAATAAAATTTCTAAAAACATATCAAATGAAAATATTATTAACGGGTGCAACCGGATATATTGGAAAAAGACTACTGCCCGTATTGATACAGCAAGGGCATAAGGTGATTTGTTGCGTTAGAGATGCAAGGCGATTCAATCCACCTTCTTCACTTTTAGCGGATATTGAGGTAATTGAGGTTGATTTGTTAGAACGGTCCTCTTTAGAAAAAATTCCTAAAGACATCGAGGGTGCTTATTATTTGGTTCATTCTATGTCTAGCTCAGATGACTATCCTGCACTTGAGGTTCAATGTGCAGAGAATTTTCGAGATGCAGCCGAAAAGACGGCGATAAAACACGTCATTTATCTGAGCGGTATTGTCAATGAAACTGATTTATCGGAACATTTAGCTTCCCGAAAAGCGGTAGAAGAAATTTTACAGATTGGAAATTTTAATTTGACCACATTACGGGCAGGTATTATTATCGGTTCGGGAAGTGCTTCTTTTGAAATTATTAGAGATTTGACCGAAAAGTTGCCCTTGATGATTACACCAAGGTGGTTAAACACCAAATGTCAACCTATCGGCATTCGCAATGTAATAGATTTTTTATCTTCGGGAATTGGGCATGAAGAAATCTATAATCAAAGTTTTGATATCGGCGGTCCCGATATTCTGACTTATAGAGAAATGATTTTGGTATTTGCGAAAGTACGAGGACTTTCTCGGTATATTCATACGGTTCCTATAATGACGCCTCGATTGTCTTCTTATTGGCTTTATTTCGTGACTTCCACTTCTTATAAATTGGCGACTGCTCTTGTAGATAGCATGAAAGTAGAGGTTATTTGTAGAGATACGCGCATCAATGAAGTACTTAATATACAGCCTGAAGGCTATGAAAAGTCAATCAAACGAGCATTTACGAAAATTGAAAGTAACGAAATTCTTTCCAGTTGGAAAGATTCACAAATTAGTGGCGTCAAGGATTTTAATATTTCAGACTTTATCAACGTTCCTTCTTACGGCTGTTACAAGGATATTAGAAGCCAAAAAATAGAATCTCGTGACTATACCATTCAAAAAATTTGGGGTATTGGCGGAGAAAATGGTTGGTATGCAGCTAATTTTTTGTGGCAATTGAGAGGTTATATTGATAAGTTATATGGTGGCGTTGGTTTACGACGAGGGCGGACAAGTAAAACGTCCTTAAAACCAGGCGATGCTTTGGATTTTTGGCGGGTCTTGTATGCGAACAAAACGGAAGGGCGTTTGCTGCTTTTTGCTGAAATGAAATTACCTGGAGAAGCTTGGTTAGAGTTTAGAATCCAGAATGATCAACTCATTCAAACGGCAACTTTTCGACCAAACGGTATTTTAGGACGAATGTACTGGTTAGCCGTAGTCCCTTTGCATGGCATCGTTTTTAAAGGAATGTTAAATGCAATTACGAGGGTTAAATCGTAATGGGTAAATTGATTGCTAAACATAAATAAACGGTATTTTTAAGGACTATTTTTCTAACATTATATCACCAAACCATGACAACCATAAAACTAATTTCCCTAATTGCAATGGCTGTGCTTTATATTTTTGCAGGAATCAGTCATTTTCGTATGTCTAAATTTTTCTTAAAAATTACGCCAAAATGGGTGCCTTACCCTGAAAAAGTAAATATTTTGGTTGGTTGTATTGAGATACTTTTAGGTATTGGTTTGTTTTTTTCTGAAACTCGGTATTTAGCTGCTTTGGGAATCATCGCTTTGCTGGTTGCTGTTTTTCCTGCGAATATTTATCATTTTCAAGAAGCAAGAAAAAAAGGGAAACTCGTTACACAAACCTTGATTCGATTACCGATTCAACTGGTTTTGATTTATTGGGCGTATAGTTTTTTGTAATATTGAATTTTTTTTTACGATTATAAATAAAAAACGTAATCCAAGCCATTTTAAATACTCGGATTACGTTCTATATTTATTCCTAACTACCTTTATTCCACGTAATGACCCGGCTTATCTTCCTCAATTTTCCACCTAGCTTTTCCCCATTCTTTCTGTTCTCTTCTGGAAAGGAATGTCCAAGCGACGATTCGACTGGATTTATTGCCAGTTCCCATTGAAATGGTTTCAATATTATTGACATCAAGTGCTTTCAAGGTCTTATAAATTCCCTTTAAATTAGATTGTTTTGATACCAACGTCGTAAACCAGCAACAGTTCTTACCGAATTGTTTACTTTCTTGAATCATATCATAAATAAACTGATATTCTCCACCTTCATACACTAATTCATTTTGAATTCCTGCAAAATTACGTTTCGGTTCTTTCGGGTTTTTTTTCGTTAGGTTTTTAACTTTTCTTCGAGTACTTTTTTTGGCTTCTTCCGCTGAAGCATGAAAAGGTGGATTACAAATCGTTACATCAATTTTATCTGTTTTATCAATTATTCCAGTAAAAAAATGCTTTGGATCTTTTTGTAATAGACATTCAATTTTTCCTTGAAGTACTGAATTGGAATTCGCAATATTTCTTGCAAATTTGACTGATTTAGCATCAATCTCCGCACCGATAAAATTCCATTTATACTCTGTCGCACCAATTATAGGATAAATACAACTCGCACCAACACCAACATCTAGACAAGTTACTTTATCACCAACAGGAATGATATTTCGATTATTTTTACTCAATAAATCTGCGACATAATGAATATAATCTGCTCGTCCAGGTACTGGCGGACATAAATTATCATCAGGAAATTCCCAAAATTTTATTCCATAATAATGGTTGAGTAATGCTTCATTTAACAATTTCACGGCAATCGGATTAGAGAAATCTAATGATTTAACTCCAAATTTATTCCGTTTAATATGCTTTTCTAATTCCGCATTTACACTTATTAACGCCTCTAAATCGTAGCGTTCTCTATTTTTATTTCGAGCATGTAACCTTCCTTCTTCCTCTTCCTTCTTTTCTTCCTTCTTTTCTAATGACATTGATTGAATGATAAACTTATGAATAATGAAATTTGTCTTTTGCTGAGGTTGAGGTCTATAAAAGACGTAAAACCCATATCAATAAACATTAAATATTTTTGCACACCGTGTATTTCGTGTTAATTTATTTTTAATATTTGATTATAAATAACTTACGAATAGCTCCTTAAATAACCATTTCGGTAATATAACAATTACTTACTCAATTCCAAATTTACCTAATTTCATTCTATAATCTAAAAAATGCGAAATCGCCTAAGCAATTCCGCATTTTTTATCATAATTAATAAAACAGCATTTATTCAAATATTAAATTACACAATTATAATATTCGCTACTAATCTCCCATTCCTAAAGCACTAATTATCTTATCAGCGAAAGCCTCATCAACTTGTCCTTCATCAATTTCACCAGTTTCCCATAATCCTGCCAATTTCTCCAAGTGTTCATTAACGTTTTGTTCAATTTCCATCATAGCACCAACTTCTCCACCGACAATCGCTCCCATATTTGCATTCAAAAAGTTCGATACTTCAGAAGTACCATAAAGAGCGAGATAATATAGTTTTATATTAACCCCAGCATTTGAATTGTAGATCCTTTTCAAGTTGCCTGCAACTTCGAAAGGATCAACTCCTCCGGTTACTTTTTTCACAGCCTCAAGCCCAATACTTTTAGTTCTATCCCAAGCCCAAGATGCCCAATCCGATACTGTTTCAGACCATGCTGCAGCGTCTTCTACTTCTTGTGCTCTATCTCTTTGTACTTTTTCTCTTCTGTTGGCATTTTTTCGTTTCCTTGCTTCTACAGCCCTACTTTGACCTTTTTTATGCTTATTTAATTGTATAACTTCTCCCGAACCATTTTCCTTGCGTTGAATAGTTTGTTGAACTTGTGAACTATTATCTGCCATTGCTTGCATCTGCATAGTTTGTTGAACCTGTGGACTATTATCCACCATTGCCTGCATCTGCATAGTTTGCTGAACTTGTGGACTATTATCCACCATCCTCTGTAATTTCAGTTGAGCAATATTTTCAGGACGGTTATCTGTAAATTGAGTGGTAAATTCTCCTCCACTTTTAGTTTTCCCCTCAAAAGATGCGGTTGCCTTTTTTTGTATTTCATTCGCATAAGTATCCATAATATCTTTTTAAGTCCCTATACCATAAAGTTACTTTTGAATCCTACCCAAAAATATACTTTCTAGTAATTTATAGCTATTTCCAAAAAAAAATGACCTACGTCCATCTATAGTTATAGTAAATAATCTCCAAAAGGTTGCCTTTGTTATCATCCGTAATCTTATTTCATAAAGCTTAGTAGTAAGTCAAGTTAATCAAGTCGAGTATTTTTCGACAAATTATTCCGATAAAATTAAGATATAAGTATTTGTCGTACTTTAAGATGCCTGTTTACATAGAAAATGCGAAATCGCCTAAGCAATTCCGCATTTTAAACCATAAGAATTTATAAAAAAATTAAATCATTTTATTCTGCTGCTGCTGCTTTACTTTTTCTCCCATCCAATTCTGCTTTAATTTCGTGTGCTCTTTCCTCTGTCAAATCATAATCCCACATGACCCAAATTGCGACAAGCGTACCTATAATTGGAAAGCCTGTATAGAAAATACGTAAACCTGTTATTGCGCCATCAGGCTGTGTCAATACTCCAGCCTCAAATCCAACATAAGCCATAATTAAGCCACTCAATAGACCTGCGAATGCTTGACCAAATTTCACCATCCACCAATAAATCGCACCAAAAAGTCCTTCTCTACGTTTGTTTGTATTTAACTCATCTAAATCACAAACATCAGCCGTCATCGACATCATTAAAGTAAATAAACTACCAATCCCAAAAGAGAAAAATGGTAAAGCGATTAAAAATAGGTAAGGTTTTCCTGGAATAAATAAGAACCAGAATAAGATATAACCAATAATAGAAATACCTTGTGATATTAAGAATGTTCGTTTTTTACCAAATTTTTTGGACATTCTCATTATAATTGGAATAACCAAGAAAGTAGTCGCAATAGCCCCTAAACAACCATGTAATGTTGGCCAAACTCCAGCTGCACCTGCATCGCCATTAAACAGGTAATAGACGATAATAAAAAACGAAAATGCTGCAATCGTATTAAAGGAGTTAAATACTAAAAACGTCGCTACACATAATCTTCTAAAAGGAAGGTTATTAAAAGCTTCTTTAAATCCAATAAAAATTTCTTTTAAACTACCGCTTATATTACGAAAAGTAAGTGTCGCAAAATGGTCATTATCAACGGTAGATTCACTTTTTATAAAAATAGCAGGAACCATTGCTAATAACATACAGACAATACCAATCCAAATAGCTAACTCTCGAACACCAACATCTGCGGAAGTAAACCAACCTTCAACTGGTAAGATTTCTGCAAGCCAACTGATTCCTAAACCGTCTATCTGTTGATGTAGCTGCCCCTGATCATATAAAATCACCCAAAACCAAGGTGCAATAACCCAAGCCCATTGCCCAATCCATTGAGCAACTGCCATAATATTAGTTCTTTCATGGAAATCTGTACCCATTTCGTAACCCATTGCTACGTAAGGCACACTAAATATTGTTAGCCCAAAATAGAAAACAATTGACCATAATAAGAAATAAGTAAAGTTATAATCTACACCATTTTCTTTATACAATTGCCACATAAAAATATATGAAATCCCAAGTATAATGGCTCCAGCAAAAACATAATGTCTTCTTCGTCCCCATTTAGAACGGGTATTGTCAGAAATAAAACCCATTATAGGATCAGTGATTGAGTCAAAAAGGCGTGGCACAAAAAACAAAACGCCCCACAAAAGTGGATTAAATCCTAGGTCTTGTACTAATACGACCATAAAAATACCAAGTACAGCGGGAAACATCTGATTGGCTAACATTCCTATTCCAAAAGCGACTTTCTGACCAAAGGGTACCTTACTCCCCGATACGTTACTATTATTATCCATTTAAGTTGTTATTATTTGGTTATTATTTAATTCGATTTATCGTTCGCCAAAAATATCAAAAAACTTTCTTTTTATTACGACAAAACCTATAAGGTTTTAAAAACCTTATAGGTTTACCGTTAATTAAGTGGCTTTATTTTGATTTTGAATAATAAACATTCTTAATGAAAACATCTTTTCCATCAAAATCACTTTCTCCTTTAAGGAAAATCAAACTGGTCACATCTTCTAACTTTTTATCTTTAAGTAAATCTGCGATTTTTATAGAATACTTTTTCCAGTTATTTCCAACAGCATATTTACTATCCTTATTAAAGATAACTGGGTT
>CAWVWD010000247.1:0-6585 GCA_963933585.1 uncultured Saprospiraceae bacterium | reverse complement strand
AAAATCCGTTCTTCCGTATGTTGTTCTTCCTCAAATTCAATTTCGTACTGTTCTAATTCTCCTTGATACTTTTCTCCAATCTTCCCAAAATCCGACACAAATACCTCCGCTCCAATCTCTTTTGCCAAAATTGCAGCTCCTACTCCACTTTCTCCTGCTCCTAAAATTGCTATTTTCATAGTTTATTCATTAATCAAATTCACAATTTTACCTACTTTTAACTTATCGAAATCTGTACTATTCTGTAATTGAAAACAAAATATATTTAATCGTAATTGACCATTTTCGTCTAAACTTCTTGACTGTGTTAGAAAAGCTTTAATTAAAACATTTCCTAATTTTGAATATTCAGTTATCTGAAAGTCCCGTTACATTTTCAAGCATTTTGCACTAACAAAACACCCTCAATTTTAAAAATCGCTTCAACTTCAAATCTCATCTTATCTAAGCTTTTTTTCAAACCATCAAGCAAACCATCCATCCACCATCTACCTAATTTTTAGAGTCATCACCGTCAAAACCGCTAAGATTACACCGACAATCAAAAAGCGATTCACAATTGTTACTTCATGCCAACCTTTCTTTTGGTAATGATGATGAAGCGGCGACATCAAAAAGATTCTACGACCTTCACCATATTTATTTTTCGTATATTTAAAATAAGCAACTTGCAAAATCACTGATAAATTTTCGACTAAAAAGACACCACAAAGAATTGGTATCAACCATTCTTTACGAATGATAATTGCTAATGCAGCGATGATTCCACCTAAAGTCAAACTTCCAGTATCACCCATGAAGATTTTTGCTGGATAAGAATTATACCATAAAAAACCTAAACAGCCACCCAGAAAGCAACCGATAAAAATCACGACTTCCGCACTATCCGGAATATATAAAATTCCGAGATATTTGGCAAAAATCGCATTTCCCGAGACGTAAGTTAAAATCCCCAAAGTAGCCACAATAATCGCAGAAGTTCCTGTCGCTAATCCATCTAAACCGTCGGTAAGATTCGCTGCATTTGAAACTGCGGTAACAATAAAAACGACTAACGGAATAAATATTATCCACGCTAAATGCTGACTTCCTTCTCCTAAAAAGGTTAATAAATCTGCATAATTAAACGTATTGTTTTTGAAGAAAGGTAAGTTCGTTAAAGCCGTCTTTACGTTATAACTTACAACACCTGTCTCTGAGTCAACTACTTCACTAATGACTTCGTAATTATGTTTGTCAACCTGTGTTTTATCCATCCGAACCGTCACGTTATCATTAAAAAACATGACCGAACCAACGATAATTCCCAGTCCAACTTGACCCAAAATTTTATATCTTCCTGCTAATCCATCTTTTCCTCTTTTCAGTTTTAAATAATCATCCAAGAAGCCAATCAAACCCATCCAAATCGTACATAATAGCAGGAGTTGAATATAAATATTTGTCAAATCTGCCATTAATAAAGTCGGAACTATAATCGCTAAAATGATAATAATTCCGCCCATTGTAGGCGTTTTCTTTTTCAGTTCTTCGCCTGGCAAACCCAAAGCACGTTGTTTTTCCAGAACTTGAAAGTTCTGAATCATTTTAATAATTTTCCCACCAAAAATTAATGAAATTGTCAAAGAAATTAAAATTGCAATTCCCGTCCTAAAGGTGATAAACTGAAATAAACTTGCTCCTGTAAATTCGTAGTTTCGCTCCAAAAAATCGAATAAGTGATATAACATAGTTGCTTGATACTTGATACTCCATACTTGATTCTTGATACTTTCTGCCCGATACTTAATCTCTATATTTGAGGATTAAGTATCAAAAAAATATCAAGTATCAAGCATCGAGAAACGTTTTGAGTTCTTCTTTATCATCAAAGTGATGTTTTACTCCGCTGATATCTTGATACTTTTCGTGACCTTTTCCAGCCACCAAAATAATGTCGTTTTCGTTCGCTAACGTACAAGCTGTTTTGATGGCTTGCCGTCTATTTTCTATCATTAGGACTTTCTGTGTGGCATAAGGCGGAATACCCTTTTCTATTTCTTCCAAAATAGCATAAGGATCTTCCGTTCTCGGATTATCAGAAGTCAAAATCACTTGATCGCTATAATCGCAAGCAACTTTTGCCATAATTGGTCGTTTCTTTCTATCTCTATCTCCACCACATCCAACTACCGTAATGACTTTACTGTCACCCGCTTTCAAATTATCAATTGTCGTCAGAACTTTCTCTAAAGCATCCGGTGTATGTGCGTAATCTACGATTCCGACAATGTTTTTAGTTTCAGAAACGATATAATCGAATCGACCTTCTGCTGATTGCAAGTCGGATAAAATCGTCAAAACTTCCATATCATCATGACCTAAAAGCATCGCTGTTCCGTAAACTGCCAACAAATTATAAGCGTTAAATTCTCCAATCAATCGACTATAAAACTCCTTATCGTTCAAAATCAGCTGCAATCCCAAAAGCGAATTTTCTACAATCTTCGCTTTGAAATCTGCCATTTTTTTGACCGCGTAAGTATGTTTTTTTGCTTTTGTATTTTGTAGCATTACCTCGCCTCTTCGATCGTCAATATTCGTCAATGCAAAAGCATTTTTACCTAAATCGTCAAAGAACTTTTTCTTTACGTTGATATAATTTTTGAATGTTTTATGATAATCTAAATGATCATGCGTTATATTCGTAAAAACGCCACCATCAAAATCCAAACCCGCAATTCTTCCTTGCTCAATAGCGTGAGAACTCACTTCCATAAAAACATAATCACAACCACTTTCCACCATTTCTGCCAACAACGCATTCAGTTCCACAGGATTCGGAGTCGTATGTGTCGCAGGAATAATAAGATTACCGATCTTATTTTCAACGGTGGATAACAAACCCGTTTTGTAACCCATTCCCATGAACAATTTGAATAAAATAGTTACACAAGTTGTCTTTCCGTTTGTTCCTGTTATACCGACGAGTTTTAATTTTTCAGATGGATTATCATAAAAATTACTCGCCAACCCACCCAAAGCTTTTCCCGAATTTTTGACATTGACGTAAGTCACCTCATCATTTAAATCGGTTGGTAAATTTTCACAAACCACGACTTTCGCTCCAAGCGTAATCGCTTTTTCGATAAATTTATGTCCATCAACTTGTGTTCCTTTTACCGCTACAAACATCGAGTCTTTCCCAACTTTTCGGGAATCAAACGCTATATCGGCAACCATTATATCATGATCACCAATCGTTTGAATGGTTTCAATATTTATTAATATGTTATTGAGTGATTTCAATATTTTTTATTTATTATTATTTATTATTGGACGTCATAACGGTTAATAATTAACAGTTTTCATGCCCTTGCAATTACATTTTTATCCCAAAGTCAAATATACTTCCATTCCCATCCTAACCGTTCTTCCTGCTTTTACTGATTGACTTTTGACTTTACCTTTTCCATTGACTACACGGACCTGTATTCCTTTTTCTTCCATTTTATAAACCGCATCTCGAAGTCCCATTCCCACGACATTTGGAACAACCTTTCTCAACCTTTCTATTTGTGATTGCAACAACATCGAACTACTATCAATATCCATTACAATCCAATCCGATTTCACATTTTTATTATAATTCAAGTCCAAATAGTTCAACGCTGTAAAAAAGTCTGCCCGGTATCCTAGAGAGTAAACCGGTAATTGACGATGCGTTAAATCCACTTTTGGATTTTGATTAATTGCAATTTGAGATTTCGTTTCTTTCACATAACATTTATCTGCAATTTCCTTAAAAACAGGAGCGGCAACTTGACTTCCATAGAACTGTCCTGAAGTTGGTTCTGTAATCACGACAATACAAGAATAAGCGGGATTATTCGCAGGAAAGTAACCTGCAAAAGACGCTTGATACTTCAAACGCTCTCCTTTTTTGATTTTAGAATAATTCGTTTGAGCCGTACCTGTTTTTCCTGCAATTCGATACGTTCTTGGCTTAATATTATTCGCAGTTCCATTCTCAACGACCCCTTCCAAAAGTTGCTGTGCTTTATCGATGGTTGATGGTTTTGCGATAGCTTCGTCCAATACTTCCGGTTCAAAAGACTCAATTGTTTTACCCAATCGCTGAATTTCCGATACCAGATATGGCTTCATCATCTTCCCGTTATTCGCTACAGAATTATATAAAGTTAATAATTGAAGTGGCGTTAATTCCAACTCATAACCAATTGCCATCCAAGGAATCGTCGTTCCACTCCACTTATCTTTCTCCTTTCCGGGTGACTTTATGTAAGGTTTTTCCTCGCCCGTAATTTCAATATCTGTTATTCTATGCAAATGAAACTGTTCCAATCTTTTGAGGAATTGAGTTCGTTTGCCTTTCGTTTCATAATTATTAAAAGCCATTTGTGCAAGTCCGACATTCGATGAAATTTCAAAAGCAGTTCTCACCGTTGCCGAATCCATTCGATGATAAGAAGCATCTTTCATTTCCTCACCATAAAACTCATACTGACCTTCATTCAATTCAATCGTATCCTCCAAATCCACAAAACCATCTTCTAATAACGCCATTATTGTCGCTAATTTGAATGTAGAACCGGGTTCCGTTTTTATACCCACAGCATAATTATAATCTTCATAATAACTACCATTTGGTCTTTTACCAAGATTCGCAATCGCCCGAATCGCACCTGTTTTTACATCCATCACAATCGCACATCCAGAAGAAGCTTGATGCGTTTTCATTGCTTTCAACAGTGCATTTCCTGCAATATTTTGAATATCAATATCAATAGTTGTCACAATATCACTTCCTCGCTTAGGTTCGATATCTGAAATATCTTCCAACGGAATCCAAGCATTTCCAGCTTTTTGCATCAAGTGCATTTCCGAGTCACCTTCCAAATATTCATCGAATCGCTCCTCCAAACCAACTTTACTACCGTTACTCGATACATAACCGATTGTCCGACGAGCCAACATCTTAAAAGGTTTACTTCTTCGACTCAGTCGATTCACAATCAGCCCACCTTTATGCGTTCCTAATTTGAACAATGGAAATGACCGAATTTTCTCTAACTCCGGATAAGTAACCCTTGCTGCAATCAAATAATATCGGTTCCCAATAATTCTGGCACTTTGCAAATTTGCTTTAAAATCCTCTTTTGTAGAAAAGCGATCTTTCACCCAAGGCATCAGACAAGCCGCCAATGTATCCACATTATCATCAAACAAATTAGGAGTCATTGCACCTGCTTTCGTATCCATCCGAATCTCGTAAAATGGCAAAGAACTCGCCATCAAACTGCCATCTCTCGCCATGATACTGCCTCGTTCGCCTTTTATCGGTCGCAAGCTCACATGAATAGAATCTCTTTTTGCTTTCCAATAAGGGCCTTCTACTATTTGGATTTGAGCCGTTCTTATAAATATCACGACAGCCATAATGATTAGAATAATCATTACAGCATAAATTCGCCACAATATTTCGTTTTTAATATCCATTTATTTTCCGCTGATGACGCTAATTTTTTTTTAATAGAACACTCCTTTTAATTGAGTGACACGTAAAAGACGAATTTTATTATTTACGTTATTAACTTTCGATGTCTTTTTTAGATTTCACGGTCGTTAAAACGGTAAACGATTCATCGTATATAATTTTATTAATAATCCTCTTTTACAATAATTTTCTTTGGCGGAGAAGTCAATTCTCTAACTCCAATTCCTCTTTCCTCCGTTTCCTTCGTCACTTCTGTCTGCATGCTTTTTAGCATCAAATCCGACTTAATCGATAAATATTCCCAACTTGCTTTTTGTATCTCTTTCTGCAAAGATTGTATTTCACGAATCTTATATTCTGCATATCGAGCATTTGCAATATAGATAAAGCTCAAAAAAGCGACATAAAAAATAAACGGCAAATTCTTCATCACCCAATTCGTCGGTTCTAACGCAAACGGTAGATTCTTAGAGATTTTTGACCATCTTGAGTTTTTACTTGCCATATTCTTGATATTAAAGCGTCGGATGCCTACGCTTCTCAACAGATAGACATCCGATTCTTTTATGAGCCTTATTTAAACATCCAAAGTCTTCTCTGCAATTCTCAATTTTGCACTTCTTGCTCTTGAATTTATTTTCAATTCTTCAGCCGATGCTTCGACTGCTTTTTTCGTAATGATCTTAAATGGACGATATATTTTACCAAAATCATCCTTTATAAATTCACCGTCAAAACTTCCTTTTTTGATAAAATTCTTAACATATCTATCTTCTAATGAATGATAAGACATCACCACTAATCTTCCACCTGGTTTCAAAACTTCCAACGCTTCCGTCAAAAAATCTCTCAAAGCCCCCATTTCGTCGTTCACTTCGATGCGTAATGCTTGAAAAACCTGCGCTAAATATCTAGCCCGTCTTCCTCGAACCAAAGGACCCAGAATCGTCAAGAAATCAGTAATCGTTTTGATTTCTCGATTTTCTCGTTCTGCTACGATAGCTTGAGCTAAAGTCTTTGCATTACGAACTTCTCCATAATCACTAAAAATCTGTTGAAGCTGTTCTACATTATAGGTTCTTAATATA
>CAWVWD010000246.1:0-6587 GCA_963933585.1 uncultured Saprospiraceae bacterium | reverse complement strand
CGCTTGACCCTTTGGCGGCGAAGTTTCCGGAGTGGAGTGCTTATAATTATGTGTTGGGGAATCCGGTGATGTTTATTGATCCTAACGGGAAAGCGCCTGATGACTTTGTAAAGCGTGAAGATGGTTCGATTTGGGATGATAATGATAATGCTAATGATCAAAAGACAATAAAAGAAGGGGAAACCTATTTGGGTAAAGAATTGAGTTTTACTTTTAACAGTTTTATTGGGAGTACTTATGATGGCCTTTTGGGATTTTTGCCTGAAGGAGATAAACTAACAACAACAATTAAAGTCTCCGCCGAAGAGAATTCTAATGGTGAATTGACAAAACTAAATGCTTCAAAAATAACTAAAATAGGAAAAACATTCGGTTGGCTTGCTGGACGAGATTACTGCCCAGAAGAAGGTGGAGATAATAACATTTTTACAATTAGTAGAAGTTCGTAAATGGTTAATATAAATTATGAATAACATGTAAGCGTATCAGGTTTTGAGGAAATAGGGCTTAATCTATTGGGATTTAAAATAGTTGATGTATCTCAAAAATTGAATATTAAATATTTCAATGAAAGTGGTAATCTATATAACGGCTTTCCTATAAAAATCAGACAAGCTTATTTGAGGTTATTTTCAGACAGAATTAACAAGGTTTTACAAGATAAAGTGATTTCTGCTTTGCAAAAATCTTGTAAAAGCCCTTATACCTTTTGCGTCTGTGGGGACTTAAAATTAGCTTTACAGAAAAAGCCTTTTATTATAAAAGAAATGGAAGATATTTTTTGTTTTTTTAAATTTTGAATAAAATTAGTTAGCGATTTTCATTCCGCCAATCTTCATAACTAATAACGCCTAATTCTGGTTTTGCTTTTTCCTCCAACATTGCAATAAATTCCAAAGAATTGTCATCTAAATCATTGAAATAAATGGCAACTGCAGGCATCCATGCAAAAACCATTGGTCTTTGAGAATCCTCTTGAAAAAAATTATATGGTCTCAGACCTTTTGATTTTAAATATTCAACCGATTCATTTAAAATAAAATCGATATCGCAACCAAACGCAAAATGACGTTTTTCTATCTCTTGCTCCGTTGTTTCCCAAAGTCCAACCATAGATTGTCCCGATTTTCCAATCCAAAAGAAAGCAATCCTTCGAGTATCTTCGATATATGCTAATTCTAATTTCAGCACATTTTTATAAAAATCAATTGAACGCTCCAAATTGGAAACTTGAATATGTGTTTCAAAAAGTGATTTTATCATCATTAAAAATTTAAATGTGTTGTATTTGGGTGTTGAAAAATCATTAGATTGATAAGTTCGAAACCCAAAACGGTAATTTACAACCCGAGAAGTTTATTATAACTTTCGGACAATCATCAAACCATCACGAACCGGCAATAATAGATTTTCCACACGCTCGTCGTGATGCATTTTTTGATTAAATTCATTGATAGAACGAGTTCGTTTATCTTCTGAGCCATCTGTAACTTTTCCACCCCAGAGTACATTATCGGTGATGATAAAACCGCCCGAGCGAACTCGGTCAAACACCATATCATAATACATTCCATTATGTGTTTTTCCAGCATCGATAAAAACCATGTCAAATATTTCGGGAAGGGTAGGGATGATATCAGCGGCGTCGGCGATGTGTAGTTTTATTTTTTCAGTAAGATTGGCTTTCTCCAAATACTTACGAATAATAGTTTCGTTTTCCTCATTGACTTCTATTGTGTGCAAAATCCCATCTTTTGCCAAACCTTGTGCCAAACAAATCGCTGCATAACCTGTAAAAGTACCAATTTCTAAAATAGCTTTTGGTCGTAACATTTGACTAAAAAAGGTTAATAGTTGACCTTGAATCTGTCCGGAAATCATTTGCGGACGTACCTTTTTGATATACGTTTCTCTGCGTAATGCTCTTAGAATATCACTTTCTGGTGTGGTGTGATTTTCAGCGTATTGTATTGTTTTATCTGTCATTTGTCTTATTCTCTTCAGATTCTTTTCAGATTATCTTCACATGGTTTCATCATGTGTCAATGTGCTTTTATTGATATGATTAGATTCGTGTATAATTAAAAATAGCCAACGGTCAACTCGAAAATTAGGCTTCAATTCCTCGCTTCTTCAAAATCCTTTTTAAAACTGGATGTCCGAAAACGGCAACTAAAATAATGATTGCTCCCCAATAAAAATTATTGTTCAGTTCTTTATTTTCTTGAAATAAAATGAACGCCATAATGATGGCATAAATTGGTTCAAGGCTAATCGTCAAATTCACAGTAAAAGCAGAAAGGTATTTCAGTATCCGAATGGACAATATAAAAGCTAACGTGGTACAAAGTAAAGATAGAATTAGCAAATAAACCAAATCTTCCCAACTCGTCGGTAGAAAGGGTTGGTCATCAAAATATATAAGATAGAAAGGAATAAAGAGCGATAAAAATGCCCAACCGCTACTCAATTCTATGGCGGTAATACTGACGGCGTCAATTCGATTAATGATTTTTTTATTCATAATCGAAAAAATCGTCGCTAATAATGCTCCGATAATACCAATGAAAACGCCAAATATATATTCTACTTTTATTGCGTTTACAATTAGATATATTCCTGGAATAATCAATAACCCTAAGCCAATTTCGTATTTATTGAATTTGGATTTCGTCATAATTGGTTCTAGAATCGAGGTGAAAAATGTCGTAGTTGACATGCAAATCAAAGCGATAGAGACGTTGGAATATTTGATAGAACCAAAGAAAAAGATCCAGTGAATGGCAACTAAAATACCAATAAAGCTTAGATGACCAATGAATTTTAGATCATTGACTTTCTTAATAGCTCGAATAATAGTTGGCAAAAAAACGAGGAAACTGAGGGAAGTGAAAAACATTCGCCACCAAACCAAAGGCAATTCTTCCAATGAAATTAATCTTCCTAAGATGCCTGTAAATCCGAAAAGGAAAACGGTTAAGTGTAATTCTAAGTATGCTTTTTTTATTTCGTCCATATCTTTGATTATAGCACCATTCTCCAGAGTGGCGTATTATTTTTTGATTGCTCCGGAGAGCGGTTTCTATAAAATAAATTGTGCGAAAATAAACTAAGTAAATCGATGCAACAAATTTAATTTTAAATGGTTAATTTCTTTTAGTATTTTAAAGACAACTAATTTATAATCACTTAATATCAAAAAAAATGGCATTACAGGTAGGCGATAAAGCTCCAAACTTTACATTAACAAGCGATTCGAAATCACCAATTTCTTTGAAAGACTTTCAAGGCAAAAATACGGTGGTCTTATTCTTTCCGTTAGCATTTACAGGCGTCTGTACGACTGAGTTATGCACAATACGGGATGATATTTCAGCGTATCAAAATTTGGATGCAGAAGTTTTAGCAATTTCTGTAGATTCCCCCTTCGTATTAGAAGAATTCAAAAAACAGCAAAATTTGAATTTTCCATTATTATCAGATTTTAATGCAACGACTTCTGCGGAATATGGTGCATTATATGATGATTTTGTATTGGGAATGAAAAAAGTTTCCAAGCGTTCTGCATTTGTAATGGATAAAGAAGGAACAATTCGTTATGCAGAAGTATTGGATAGTGCCGGAGATTTACCAAATTTCGGAGCGATTAAAGAAATATTGTCTGGTTTGTAACAAAGTAACACCAATCTATATAGTAGGGTGTGATAATATTTTCCATCACTTTGGAGAGTAGGACTACTAAAAAAAAAGAAGGCAGTACTTCGTTTTGAAGTGCTGCCTTTGTATTTTTGCGAAATAATAAAATTGGAGAAAATTTTCATTGAATATTGATAAAATGAATTTTCTAATCAATTACAGGGAATAGCTTTTTTAGGACTAAAATAAAGGGCTTTCTTATAAAAAAAATGAACTACAAGAGATACGAAAGCCATAAAAGGCATTCACAAAAGAATAATTTAGAAAGGAAGAATGACTTTTGTGAAAATTCTCTTATGTCTTTTGGGCTTTTTTCTGAGGTTTTGAGACAAGTTGCAGTTCGAAATAGACGGATTTTATGGTAATTATTTTATGAGAAAATCATTAACTGAAATAGGGTTTACAAAATTTATAAAAAAACAAGCAAAGTAAATATTATGATTCGATTTAATGTTAAAGAAAGCGAGGACACAGATGTCTTGGATGAAGTGGTGGACGTTATTGGAAATCAGGCTCATTTATTAATTTATAATGACGATTTTAATACTTTTGACTGGGTAATTCGTTGCTTAATTGAAGTGTTAAACCATACACATCAGCAAGCGGAACAGCTTTCATTAATCGTTCATTTTAAAGGAAAGGCAACGGTTAAGTCCGGTCCAAAATCAGAATTAAAACCATTGAAAGATGCCTTGGTCGATAGAGGCCTTTCCGCTGTTATCGAAGAAGAAAGTGGGGAGTAATAGGTTTAAAAATCAAATGCAAATGCAGATTCAATTTTGGAAATTTCAGCGTATCTTTTTTGAATAAAAGAGCGATTTTTAAATTTTATTGAACTTGAACTTGAATTTGCATTTTAATTAGAAAATAATGTATTGGCTTCCTGACGATGAAATCGTTTTTCCTGCACCTCAATACGCTGACGAACAAGGTGTATTAGCAATCGGTGGCGATTTATCTCCCGAACGATTAATATTGGCTTACCAGAATGGAATTTTTCCATGGTTTAATGAGGACGAACCAATTGTTTGGTGGGCACCTGATCCCCGTTTTGTGCTTTATCCGGAGGAGTTGAGGGTTTCTAAAAGCATGCGTCAAGTGTTGCGACGGGACACTTTTCAAATCACTTATGATACGGATTTCCGTTCGGTAATTAAAAACTGTCAACAGATAAAACGGGAAGAGCAAGATGGAACTTGGATTACGAATGATATGTACGAAGCCTATGTAAAATTGCACGAAATGGGTTTGGCTCACTCGGTGGAAGTTTGGCAAAATGAGGAATTAGTGGGTGGATTATATGGCATTTCGTTCGGTCGATGTTTTTTTGGTGAATCTATGTTTGCCAAAGTGAGTAATGCTTCCAAAGCAGGATTTATTACTTTTGTGCAAAACTTGGAATCTTTAGGTTTTGATATGATTGATTGTCAAACAGAAACGCCTCATTTACACAGCCTTGGAGCAGATTTCATTAGTCGAGCAGATTTTATGAAATATTTAGCGGATAACAATAAGAAAGAAACTTGGGTTGGAAAGTGGAGCTTCTAATGAAAATTAAAATAATAAATCAAAATTAGAATGTCTCTTCATTGAAGGTGATAATATTTTGATATTCAGTGGCGACGAAGATGAAAGGTACTTTAGGAGTACCTTTCATCTATCCACAAACGAACGAATCATCCAATAACCAATCAACTAATTAATTAAATAATGAGTGGAAAGAAAAAACTAATACGTTTTGCAGAGTTGTCAGAGTTACCGAATGTTTATCAGAATTATAATATTCAAGAACCAGCTTTGACGAATTGTAATCAAGATGAGATAGATTTGAAAGGGAAATGGAAGGAAGTTCACTTTCAAAATGATAATCCGATTACGTTAGAATTAGCTTGTGGCGGCGGAGAATATACGGTTGCATTGGCAGAACGTTATCCGAATAGAAATTTTATTGGTCTTGATATTAAAGGTGCGAGGATTTGGAAAGGGGCGAAAAAAGCATTGGATAATGGTTTAGATAATTTGGCTTTTTGTCGAATTAGAATTGAGCAATTGAATTACTTTTTTGGAGAAAATGAGATTGACGAGATTTGGATTACTTTCCCTGATCCATTTTATAAAAAAGTTCGTCGCCGTTTGACACATCCAAATTTCTTGAAAATTTATAAAAATGTGTTGAATGAAAACGGTCTTGTTCATCTAAAAACAGACGATGACATGTTGTTTGAATTTACGATGGAAACTTTGAAAGAAGAGCAGTTACCAGTCATTCATTCTGATAATGATATTTATTCTAAATCCTTGTATCACAATGATTTGGAAGTGAAAACGTATTATGAAAATAAGCACTTGCGAAATCAAAAAACGATTAAATACGTGAAGTTTCATTTTTAAAAAAGCACCAAATTATCCGTTTTTATTAAAAAGCCGTTCAGAACTTGTTGTTTTGAACGGCTTTTTAATGAAAAAATATTTTTTCAAAATATCAACCATTCCAAACCTACCGATAATCCCACTCTTTGATTATTAGAATAAGCATTTGCAGGTCTGTTACTATTAATTATAGTTGTTTGATTTTTGGCTTCTGTCCGTAATAAATCATAATCATACCACATTCCAAAATTTAGATTAACCATATCAGCGATAACAAAATAAAAATCGAGCCTTGTTTGTAATCCGATATTTAGTCGATTAATAGGATAGGTTATTTCATTTTCACGCCTTGATTTTTCTATGCTTTCATTATCATAACGGACACTTTCTAGTTCTGTTGAAGTTCTTGTATTTCGTATGATAATTTTATCAAAATTAATATTATTTGTAAAGGGTTCTACATGGTAGAATATACTTTCCCAAAAATAACTAAGTAGTAAGTCAAGTTAATAGTGTCGAGT
>CAWVWD010000245.1:0-6594 GCA_963933585.1 uncultured Saprospiraceae bacterium | reverse complement strand
TTCGAGCAACAATGACAGAAATCTCTTTATCAATATCGACCATCTTTTCCAATAAACCTGGAGCATCAAAAGCTTTTTCCAAATCTGATTTGCTACTTAATTTTTGGACACCTTGACCATCATATCCACCAGTTCCTAACTTTTGGAAAGCAGGTAAAAAGTTCGAATT
Organism: uncultured Saprospiraceae bacterium; assembly: GCA_963933585.1. Lineage (GTDB taxonomy): Bacteria > Bacteroidota > Bacteroidia > Chitinophagales > Saprospiraceae > CAWVWD01. Next base: position 6,425 of record CAWVWD010000245.1, on the reverse strand, counting down.
TGCAATCACATCCGCTTTGTTTTCTGTTAAAATGAAGCGAGAAGTCGGAATATTATGGTCTAAATAAAACTGTTTTTGAAGCCGTTTATCCTTAATCGTATGAATCACAGATGGTTGTGGATAAACATCTACACCGTCATCTACCAAACGCTGTAATCCTTCTACCGTAACGTTTTCAATTTCAATCGTCACGACATCCAAATCTTTTCCAAACTGATAAACTGCTTCTGCATCCGTTCGTTCTGCCACCACAAAACGGTGTGCAATATCTTTACAAGGTGCGTTTGCGTCAGGATCAAGAATATGAATTTCTAAATTCCAATCTGTCGCTGCTTGAATTAGCATTCGTCCAAGCTGCCCGCCACCGACTATTCCTACTTTTTTCATATTTAATTAGTGATTATGCCTACTTTATAAAACACCAATCTTTTCGCCACGCTGTACTATTTTTAGTATTTCCTAAGCATTTCTGTCGAAATCTAGAAAAGTTGCGAATCAAAAAGATTGTAATATTTCTAAGATTATAACTTTAAAACTCGAGAGATACTGAAACAAGTTCAGCCTGACGGATTTTTTGGTTTTTTGCTTTTATTTTTTACTTGAGTTTACACATTTTAATCAAAAAGTGTTTTCTCTTCATCTGCGGAATCTTCATTGTTTTCGTTTTTCTGTTCCGTTCTTTCTTCCACTTTCGGCTCATCAAACTTTATCAATTCGACATTATATAATTTATTATCAGAGAATTTGTTACCGATGGCTTTCCAACCTTTTACCTCAATAAATTCCGTCAAATCCAATTCGCCAGTCATCTTTTTACGTCCGACACGCATAGCATATTCCACAACGGGATTAAGTTTCAAAGTCGCAAATAAAAATTTTGAACTTTCATTATTCAAATAGCTATATCGTTTATTTAAAGTCGTTGTTTCGATATTAAAACGTTTCACATAAGTTGCCTCTCGTTCTGGATCGAAATGAATAGCAGAAATCACTAAATCAGGCGTGAATTTCAAAATATCAATGATACTTCCCAAATCCATTTTTTCATTAATTTCGAAACTTCGAACTTCATAAGAACCATCATTAAATAGAACTAATAATTGTTCGCCGGTATCAAAAGTCCCTAATAATTTGCCATGTCCATCCGTATTCAAACGTCCGCTAACATCATCCATCCAAACTTTTAATGCGCCCAAAGTCGATTTTCCGATACTTTCTTGTTTGACTTTATAAATTGGATATTTTGTCAATAAATTACCTTTTGACGTTCTTCCTTTAATTGCTAATTCCGCAAAATCATATTCGAGTGATTTGATTTTCGCACTTGAAGATTGTGTCAATTGAATTTTGACAGTTTCCGATTCACCATTCGGATTTGGTGTAAAATATAACAATTTGGAAAGTGGATTTCCTTGTGTGATATCATATTCTCGATCACGAGTTGAAGCTTTGACATTGAAACGTTTGGTAAAAGTTCGACCTGTTTTCCCATCAGAATAAATGGCGTTATAGGTCGTTCGTTCATCCCCTTTTTTCCAGACGGCAACGTGAATAATATTTTTACCAACAAAGGTTTTATCCGAAATTTTAGAGATTAAATATTTTCCATCCTTACGGAAAATAATAATATCATCAATATCCGAACAATCTGCCACAAACTCATCTTTCTTCAAGCTCGTACCAATAAATCCATCTTTGCGACTGACATATAATTTCGTATTATTTGCTACGACAGCCGTTGCTTGAATCGTATCGAAAGAGCAAATATCTGTTTTGCGTTCTCTTCCTTTACCGTATTTTTTCAATAATTCTCGATAATAATCAATCGTAAATTGAATTAGATTTTCTAAAAGACGAGCAATTTCTGCCAATCTATCTTCCAATGATTTCATTTGTTCATCGGCCTTAAATTCATTATACTTTGAAATACGCTTAATTTTAATCTCCGTCAACCTCACCACATCTTCATCCGTCACTTTACGTTTCAAATGTGCGATGAAGGGTTTTAAACCTTTATGAATCGCAATGATCACATCGTTCCAAGTTTCACATTCCTCAATATCACGATAAATCCGTTTTTGAATAAAGATTTTCTCTAAACTCGCAAAATGCCATTTTTCCTCTAATTCACCACGCTCAATTTCTAATTCTAACTTTAGTAAGTCTTTCGTTTTTTCGGTACAGATTTCCAAAATATCCGTCACGCTCAAAAAGTGTGGTTTATCATTAATAATCACACAAGCATTTGGCGAAATCGAAACCTCACAATACGTAAAAGCATATAAAGCATCCATCGTTAAACTTGGCGAAACATTCGTGCCTAATTCCACCAAAATCTCCACATCAGCAGCCGTATTATCAGTAACTTTTTTAATCTTAATTTTTCCTTTCTCATTTGCTTTCACGATGCTATCCATCAGCGTCGTCGTCGTGACAGCATAAGGCAATTCTCGAATAACAATCGTTTTCTTATCAATTTCCTCCATTTTCGCCCGGACACGAATCTTTCCGCCACGTTTTCCATCATTATAACCTGCAACATCGACCATTCCGCCTGTTTCAAAATCAGGAAAAAGTTTTACTTTTCGTTCTTTAAGAAGATCAATAGAAGCCTTTATTAACTCAATGAAATTATGCGGCATAATCTTCGTCGAGAGTCCAACCGCAATACCTTCCACACCTTGAGCTAACAATAACGGAAACTTCGCAGGCAATGCAATAGGCTCTTTTTTACGACCATCATAAGATAGTTGCCAATTCGTCGTCTTTGCATTAAACATGACTTCTAAACCGAATTTTGTCAAACGAGCCTCAATATAACGAGCTGCCGCAGCACCGTCACCAGTTCTCGTATCGCCCCAGTTTCCTTGACAATCAACCATCAAATTCTTCTGACCCAAACCGACCAAAGCACCCCCAATCGCAGCATCACCGTGAGGATGATATTGCATTGTTTGGCCAATAATATTCGCCACTTTATGAAAACGACCGTCGTCCATCTGCTTCATTGCATGAAAAATCCGACGCTGAACAGGTTTCAAACCATCGTCAATCATCGGAACGGCACGTTCCAAAATCACATAAGAAGCGTAATCCAAAAAATAATCCTTGTACATTCCCTTCAAGGAAATGACATTATCATTATCGTTTTTTTTCTCAATATCTTCTCTGTCCAATTGCTCGTTGTCTAATTCGTTCATTCCGTTTGCTATTTAATCGAGTTGCGGGTTACGAGTCACGTGATGCGATTCTGACCATCATAATGTGAAATATTACTTTTGTAAAATATCGTTATAATGATAAAATTCGCATCAGGTAATTCGCAACGTATTAATTTGCCATATTAAAAATCAAACAAAAGTACAATTATTTTAATAATTATTAAACCAAATTGTTTGATGATGTTTTCCTTTTTTATTGAAATCTGGAAATTGCCCAAAAATAGATATTTTTTTTGTTTTATAATATTGATACAAAAATCGTATTCAAAAAAATTAAATATTTTCATCATACCGATGGAGGTCGGTATCTCTTAGCGATAAAAACTTTATTTTGATAAAGTCATAATTTTAGGATTGTAAGAAGTTGACGTTTTGTTCGATTGCCTTCGGTATATACTGACTTTTGTCAGTACGGCGGACTTTATTGAGTTTTTGAATTTTGTCCATGTAAAAACATTATATTTTAATCATCTTTGCAAGAAAACGGCTAATTATTTTACCATGATTCGACAAATATTAATTCTCCTATTTACTTTCGCAAATGTCCATTTATCTGCTCAACAACTTAATACGCCAAAAGAATTTGCGGATATAATGAAATATTCAAAAGTAAAATATATTGTAGATTCCAATGCCCTACTTTATAAATGTTCTGTTACTGCTGTATTTCCTTTTCAGGTAAGTGTTCATTCGATAGGAGACTCTCGAAGGATAGAAAGAATAGTCGAAAGAGGGAATCAATATTATCAAAAAAAGAAATGGCGAAAAGCGTTGAAATGGTACCAGAAAGCATTAAAAATGGATAAAGGTAGCGTTTGGATTTTACGACGAATCGGAATGGTTTATAACCAACAAAATAAGCTAAATGAGGCTATTGATATTTTTAATAGTTTGTTGATTCATAATAACTTAGATGCAGATACTTGGAGTGAAATTGCAATGAGTTACGCAATGATGTCCGATACCTCTGAAGCGTTCAAAGCTATCACGAAAGCTCATCTTTTCAATCGGTATGATGTAACTATTGAAAGAAAATTGATTGAGATTTGTAATATATTTGGATATAAGTTCAATAAAAATAAAGGTTTCGTTGCTCACTATCGTTTGGAGAAAATGGAAAATGATACGGTGACAATTAGTACCTGTTTGAAACCGTGGCGTGCTTATGCGAATTGTAAGGCGGTTTGGAAATATGATGATAATTATCAAAAAGTAAAAGCAAATGATTTCCCCAAGAATTTAGATTTCGTACAAGAAAAAGAATGTTTGCTTAACTTTCTAATATCATACGGAAATGCTACTGAAATTGAGCAACAAAAGCTCAAAGTGGAATATGATTTATTAACGAAAGTGATTGACTCAAAACGGTTAAATACATTTATTAAATATGAAATTTGGGCAGCTGAAAATATAGCGATTGCACATGGTTTTTCGGAAGAAGAAATTGAGGCGATTATAGATTATATTTTGAGTTTTCGTTGCTCCGTTTCAGAATGACAGTTTTTATTTGAAATTTTAGACTTGTGAATATTAATAATTACCATGAAAAAATTAACTCGAACATCATTAATTATAAACGGAACCGCTGTTTTAGTCAAAATATATGATGAACCTCGCCAAAATGCACGGGCTTCGATGACTAAAAATGGTGCGATTTTGCGATTGCCGAAAGGCTTAAAAGCGGAACGGCGGAAAGAATTATTGCAGTGGTTTGAAGATTGGTTGGCGGAGCAGTTGAGCGATGAAAAACGCAAGCAAATCTTGGTTGGAAAGACGTATCAAAATGGCGAAATTTTGAAGATTTACAATCGAACGTATCAAATTAATATTGAATTCCAAAATCGAAAATCACATACAGGTAATTTAAAAGAGCATACGATTCATCTAAAATTAAGTGAGCAAGATAGCGAAGCTCATAGGCAGAAAGCGATTCGGCAATTAATTAGTCGGACTGTCGGGCAAGATTGCATGGCAGAATTTGAAAAAAGAGTAGATTATTGGAATGATAAATATTTTCAAGAAATGATAAATGTGATTCGTTTTAAAAATAATCAAAGTAATTGGGGAAGTTGCTCGTCTAAGAAAAATCTGAACTTTTCGACTCGTCTATTATTTGCGAATATGGATGCAATAGATTATGTCATCGTTCATGAATTAGCACATTTAAAAGAGCTGAATCATTCTCATAAGTTTTGGAAAATTGTAGCAGATGTGATGCCGAATTATAAAGATCAAGAAGAATGGCTAAAAGAAAATGGACATTTGTGTCAATTTTAAAATATTAGAGAGGCGATGACTTCAAGTCATCGCCTCTCTTTGATAATTATTATTAATCGATTTTGAATCGTCCTAAATTAATGATTTCACCATAACCTTCACTGGATTGCATCATATAATATCCATCAGAATTTCTCCAATTTTCAAAAGCCAAATTCATTAATTTATTGCCTTTTTTCATAGATGCGTCATCCTTTCCGTAAGCAGTCATCCAACCTAAAGCACAAAGACTACCTTCTGCCGATTTGAATTCAGAAGAACCTGCTCCTTCTTTGTAAGCTGCTTTAACTCGCTCTTTAACAATAGCTGCATATTCAGACGAAACCATCACTGGTTTACGATTTTCAAAACGATTCAGGTTTAACATTTCAAAATAAGACTGGTTTAATTGACGAATATGAATCATTTTCGTACCGTTGTATTTATTGAAAGTGATTTTATCTAATTGATCAACTAAGCTAAAAGACGTTTCGTCATTTCCGTAAAGAACATACCAACCTAAAGCAGTTAGACTTGCTTCTGCTAATAGTATATCTTCTTTAGTTCCTTTGGTTATTGCTGTCTCGACACGCTGTTTCGTCAAGGTTGTGTACTCATGTTCTTCGGCAGTGGTAAGGTTTGTATATTGGAAACTTGATAAAACTAAAATTGCGATAAATAAACTGCTTTTTAATATGTTGCTCATGTTGCTTTCTATTTTTTTAACGGTTCAAATAATAATCTTTTACCATACAAAGGTGCCGTAGTTTTAAATTAAAACGAATAGGGGCTCGATACTAAATTAGGGAACGGGCTATGACAAAAAAAAGCGGGTAAACAATGAAGTTTACCCGCTTAATGACTCTTTTATAAATTAAAAAAATAGTACTTGACTATTATTTATTACTTGATTACTGTAAAGTGTTTCGTTTTGAAACCTTCTTCAGT
>CAWVWD010000244.1:0-6602 GCA_963933585.1 uncultured Saprospiraceae bacterium | reverse complement strand
TTTACATAATCCTTTGCACCGTCCAAAAAGCCAAAAGCCAAACCGCCAGCGAAAGAATCGCCACAACCAGTTGTATCAACTACATTTTCGACCCAAACTGATTTTACAAATTCCGCATTAAATTCGCCATTTTTTATGGTATAAATCATACACCCTCGTGCATCCAAAGTAATATAAACCGCCCCAGTTCCATGTGCTAAACAATACTTTGCAAATTCTGCCAAACCTGCGTCATTCATTTCATCAGGAATCGGTTTGAGTTCATCCAATTCATATTCCGACTTAAACCAGCAACAACTTGCTTCTTCAATATTCATTTTTAAAACGTCAATATAAGGCAACCAAACATCTCTATCCAACCAAAACTGACGCAATCTATCGCCCGAAGTTGTAACCGTTGTCGTTGGCCCATGAGCATCAAAAATAATTGTTCCTTTTGAGTTTTCTTTTAAATATTGTAACGTATTCAAAGGCACTTCAAAATCTGTAATTGGAACGATTACAAAGGCATCACAATCTAAAATATCCGCTACATCTTCCGGTACAATCGGGTGCATAAAAGCAGTCTGCTTCTCTACCCTATCGTTTTGATTCAAAAAACGCAACCTAATTTCATCACCTTGATTATGCTTCGTAATGATTTTTGAAGTATCAATATTTGGATATTGCGACAATAAATCAATAATCGGAGCTTCATCTTTTTTGCGAATATGCGTCACAGGAATCACTGTTCCATTTTCACCTAATAATTTTGACAATGCAATGGTAGGATGTGTTACGCAACCATATTTTTCAATAATCTCCCCATTAGCAGTGGTAATGTGATCTTTCGGTATTGGGCCTAAAATAGCTATTTTTTTCAATTTGGTTATATTTGGTGTTTTGAAATTTTATTGTACCAATTTATACAAAACCATTGATATATTACACAAAAAAATTTCAATACGATTTTGAAAAACAAACTTACTACTTTTTATCTTAGTGTCAAAGTAACACTTTGCGTTTTTATATTAAAATTTATTATTCAATAGTCCCTAACAAATTCAAGCATTTATTTTGTTAGTGTCATAATTACACTATCTTTGGATTGTTATTTAAGAAATGATGTAATTTTATACTAAACTACCGAAACCAAATAATCATATGATAAAGGCTTGCATTTTCGATTTAGATGGTGTGATTACGGATACAGCAGAATTTCATTTTATCGCTTGGCGTAAATTAGCGAATTCACTAAACTTTGATTTTAATAAAGAATTCAATGAAACTTTGAAAGGAGTTAGCCGAATTGATTCGTTAGAAATGATTCTAAAGCTAGGCGGAGTTGAGAAAACAGATGCTGAAATTCAAGAATTAGCAGTTATCAAAAACGATTGGTATGTTGATTTATTGAAAGGAATGACACAAGATGATGCTTTACCAGGAGTTCGAGATTTATTGATAGATTTAAAAGCAAAAGGCTATAAAATTGGTTTAGGTTCCGCGAGTAAAAATGCAGTTCCAGTTTTGAAATTCCTCGATATGTTAGACTTTTTTGAAGTTATTATTGATGGAACAAAAACAACGAAAGGCAAACCCGATCCACAGGTTTTTCAAATGGGTGCAAAAGCTTTAGGTGTAAAACCAGAAGACACAGTTGTTTTTGAAGATGCCGTAAGTGGTGTTCAAGCTGCTTTAAATGGTGGCTTTACGGCGGTTGGCTGTGGAAGTCCAGAGAATTTAGGTCATGCACATCATGTTGTCGCAGGTTTAAATGAAGTTACAGAAGAGTGGATTTCTAAATTGTAAATATAAATGAAACCCTATCGGGTTTGGCTACAAATATAAATTTACAAATTGTTAATAAACTTAGTGGAATTATAAATTTAAACGCCTTATTTTTGTATCAAATTTCACTAACATATTTTATAAAAAAGATTATTCAGATTTACAATTCAACAAAAAACTTGTTAAAACTTGTGAATCCTATCAAAAAAATTAAGAATCATGACAAAAGGAAGATTTAGAGCTGGTGTATTATACGGTGAAGAAGTTCAAGAATTATATCGTTATGCAAATGAAAATAACTTTGCATTACCTGCCGTAAACGTTATCGGAACTAGTTCTGTAAATGCAGTTTTGGAAACAGCAAGAGATTTGAACTCTCCAGTAATCATTCAATTTTCAAACGGTGGAGCTGCTTTCAACGCAGGGAAAGGGCTATCGAATGACGCTCAAGCAGCTGCAATTGCAGGTGGAATTGCCGGTGCATATCACGTTCATCACATGGCGAAAGCTTACGGTGTTCCTGTAGTTTTACATACGGATCATGCTGCAAAAAAACTATTACCTTGGATTGATGGTTTGTTAGCTGCCGGAGAAGCTCACTTTGAAGCAACGGGTAGTCCTTTATATAGCTCGCACATGTTGGATTTATCAGAAGAGCCAATTGAAGAAAATATCGAGATTTCTAAACAATACTTGAAGCGTTTCGCAAAAATCGGAATGTCTATCGAAATCGAGTTAGGTGTAACTGGTGGCGAAGAAGACGGTGTTGATAATAGTGACATTGACGTATCAAAATTATATACGCAACCTGATGAAGTTGCTTATGCTTATGAAGAGTTATCAAAAGTTAGCCCTGACTTTACAGTTGCAGCTGCTTTCGGTAATGTTCATGGTGTTTATAAATCAGGAAATGTTGTTTTAACACCTAAGATTTTGAGAGATTCTCAAATTCATATCAAAGCAAAATACGAAACTGGTGATAATCCTGTAAACTTTGTTTTCCACGGTGGCTCAGGTTCAGAACCTGCAAAAATCGCAGAAGCTATAGAATATGGCGCAATCAAAATGAATATTGATACAGATATGCAATGGGCATATTTGAGTGGTGTACGTGAATATTATCAAAAGAACGAAGCTTATTTACAAACACAAATCGGAAACCCAGACGGTGACGATAAGCCAAATAAGAAATTTTACGATCCAAGAAAATGGGTTCGTGCATCAGAAGTTTCTTTCGTAGAACGTTTGAAAACTGCTTTTAAAGATTTGAATTGTATTAATAGAAATGCATAAAAAACGGTTGACGATTAACGGTTAAAAAAACGATAGGACGAATGCTTTTTTATGAAAATAATTAGCTATTCGTCCTTTGTTATAAATATGGTGCTTCATTAATAAAATGGAAAAAACTAAAATCACATACCGAAATTGGGAAATTGAAGTTGATAGAAAATTAACAAAAAAAGCCTATTCAAAATTGAAAATTTCAAGTTCTGACGGTTGCGGTTGTGCTCATTGTCTAAATTACTCCGAAAACATAGAAATTATTTTTCCTGCTGAAATTGAAAATTTATTTAATGCTTTGGGAATTGACAAAAGAAAGGAACTTGAAATTAGTCATGTAACTAAGCTTAAAAATGACCTACATTTATATTCCGGTTGGTTTCACTTTAAAGGAAAATTTGAAAAAAAAAATTGTTCAACTCCATTGTCAAGTGGAAACGGACGCACACTAAATCTTGAACAAATTACTGATAACTTTGAAATTGGATTTACAAAAAAAATTTATAATACAATCTTCGAACATAAAAGTGAATTGGTTCAAATTGAGTTTGATTGCAAAATACCTTGGATAATAAATAGAAAGCTCGAAACAAATTTTTAATAAGTCTACTTCATCCGTTTTAATTTTAGAAAACATTGGTTTGATGATGAATCGTAATATTAATATTTATTGGCATCAAGTATAGAATATACTTAGTACAAATTACGAAACTAAAAGCATGGGAGATTCCCAATCTAATTGGAAATGACGGAAAAAATTAACTTTTTTGATTATAAAGTATTTTATAAAATTAAACATTGAAATAATCGCAAAAATAGGTAATTGAGGAAAAGTGATAAGCAATGCACAGAAGCCAACTAATCACTAATCACCAATTACTAATCACCACAAAAAAAATGAAAAATTACATCATTCACGACGAATGGAAGATTATCGAAGATACATTCCGTCCAGAATATAACGAAATTTCAGAGTCGCTTTGTAGTATTGGCAATGGTCGCATGGGACAACGTGCGAATTTTGAAGAAAAATATTCAGGTGATACACTTCAAGGAAGTTATATTGCCGGTGTTTATTATACGGACAAAACAAGAGTTGGTTGGTGGAAAAATGGTTATCCTGAATATTTCGCAAAGGTATTAAATGCTGCGAATTGGATTGGTATTAACATCACGATTGATGGCGAAGAATTGGATTTGGCAACTTGTGAAGTGACTGCTTTTAATCGTACTTTGGATATGCAAACTGGTATTTTATACCGAACTTTTGAAGCAACTTTAGTGAGTGGTAAAAAGGTTGCTATTTCTTCAAGACGCTTTTGTAGTATTGCTGATGACCAGATTGGAGCAATTGAATATTCAATCAAAGCTGTTAATTTTGCTGGAAACCTAACAATTGAACCTTACGTTGATTTTGATGTAGAAAATAAAGATTCAAATTACGATGAGAAGTTTTGGATTGAAATCCAAAAAGAAGTTTCAGCGGGTTCAGCTTATAATATTGCAGAAACTAAGAAAACTGCTTTTCACGTTTGTACCGGAATGCAATACAATATTGTTCAAAATGGTGCAACCATAGATTTGGCGAAGGCCGAAACAATAGCACGTGAAAAATATGTTGCGAACGTTATTAATGTAGCTACAAAGAAAGGCGAAACAACGACGATTTATAAATATGCTGCTAACGTTTCTTCTTTCAATTATGATAAGTCAGCGATTTTAGGAAAATGTAAAGAAGCGGTTGGACGTGCAGTTGAAGCGGGTTTTGAAGCACTTTTAGAGGCTCAAATAAATGCTTGGGCAGCAAAATGGGAAGAATCTGATATTACAATTGAAGGCGATATTGCAGCACAACAAGGCATCCGTTTCAATATTTTCCACATGAACCAAACCTATACTGGAGAAGATGAACGTTTGAATATCGGACCAAAAGGTTTTACAGGTGAAAAATATGGTGGCTCGACTTATTGGGATACAGAAGCCTATTGTTTACCGTTTTATTTAGCAACAGCGGACGAAAAAGTGGGTCGTCAATTATTGGTTTATCGTTATAAGCATTTGCAAAAAGCAATTGAAAATGCTGAAAAATTAGGTTTCTCTGACGGTGCTGCATTGTATCCGATGGTTACCATGAACGGTGAAGAATGTCATAACGAATGGGAAATCACCTTCGAAGAAATTCATAGAAATGGTGCGATTGCTTTCGCAATTTACGATTACATTCGCTACACCGGCGACGAGAAATATTTGACCGCACATGGTTTAGAAGTTTTAGTTGCAATCGCTCGTTTTTGGGCACAACGGGTGAACTGGTCAGAAGCGAAAAAGCAGTATGTGATGTTAGGCGTTACCGGACCAAACGAGTACGAAAATAACGTAAATAACAATTGGTACACGAATTATATCGCTTGCTGGACGATGGATTACGCTCGTAAAGCAATTGAGTTTGTAAAGAGTGATGACGTAGAAAAATATTTAGCTATTTCTAAAAAAATCAATTTAGACGTAGTCGCTGAAACAGCAAAATGGGCAGATATTTCTGAGAAAATGTATTTCCCTGCGAATGAGGAAATGGGTATTTTATTACAACAAGATAATTTCTTAGATAAAGAAATAATCAAAGTTGCAGACTTAGACGAAAAACATTTACCGATTAATCAGAACTGGTCTTGGGATAGAATCTTGCGTTCTTGCTTCATCAAACAGGCAGACGTTTTACAAGGTTTGTACTTGTTTGAAGAAAAATTTTCAGAAGAAGTACACCGCAAAAATTTCGAATTCTACGAACCGATTACCGTTCATGAATCTTCACTTTCTCCTTGTGTGCACGTTATTTTAGCGTCGAAATTAGGTAAGGAAGAAAAGGCTTACGAAATGTATGTTCGTACCGCTCGTTTGGATTTAGATGATTATAATAATGACACCGAAGATGGCTTGCACATTACATCAATGGCAGGAACATGGATGTCTGTTACCAAAGGTTTTGGTGGAATGCGCGTGTATGACAATATGTTACACTTCGCACCAATCATTCCAAAACAATGGACTTCTTTCGATTTCAATATTCGTTTCCGTGGTGCCGTTTTAGATGTTAAAACGACACAAGAAACAGTTACAGTTACCAATCATTCTGATGCTGATTTGGTGGTGAAGGTTTATGGAAATCCTGTTGAGGTGAAAGGGAATTCGGCTGTGGAAGTTGGGACGAAATAAATTATAACTGATTGAAAAGCCGTTCTGAATAAACAGAACGGCTTTTTTTGTGGTTTTTGATGGGAACACAGATTAAACGGATTTTTTGCGGATGAACGCAGATTTTTTATTTAAATATTTCCGTCATACTGAACTTGTTTCAGTATCTCCCAAGCATTTAACTACGAAATTTATAAAAGAACGAAGTTGAGACCAACCTTTTGAAAATTTAAAACTTGTTTTTTACAATCCAATAAATTACAAATCATTACAATTAGTATTACTTATTAGTATTACTTATTTCGCTTAAGGGCTTTAAATTTTTACTAACCTTCAATTTTTTTTCAGGTAAAACAATA
>CAWVWD010000243.1:0-6606 GCA_963933585.1 uncultured Saprospiraceae bacterium | reverse complement strand
ACAAGATTTAAAACGTATAAACCTTTAGACTCAAATATTTCTATGTGTCATTATTTTTTGTTCGATTACCATTTACTGGTGTTTTATAAAAAATTCAATAAGACATTTGTACTATTTTTTAGAATGTTTATGATAGTCGTTTTTAAAAGTTTATAATTGCAACGAAAAAAATATCAATTTATTAATTCCTCATAACAGAGCGAAAAAATCTAATAGCGAAATTTTTTAATTATGAAAATGTATACATTATTATTAGCAATGGTTAGTATTTTATTTCTAACGAATTGTCAATCCTCAGAATCATCAGCAGATAGTGGCCAGACGCAGCAAACACAGGAACAGATTGCTATGCAGGTACAGGAAGAACAAGCGGAACAAGCTCAAGGAGAAGTAGAAACAATAGAAATCGGAACGGTTTGGACGTTGGATGAGGAAGTTATGTCAGGGAATGAGATTGGGATGAAGAAAGGAACGGCAACTTTTTTGAATGGAAATAAAGTAAAGGTAAAAAATAGTACGGTGGATGGTACTTACGCTTATAAATACGTAGATGAAGGTGCTGGAGTGGAATTAAAAAGCGTAGATAATAAAGCAAAGGGTTTATATTTCATGGTTTCGGATGCTGGCGAAGGTTATAAAGTATGGGAAGGCATGGAAAATGAAGTCGAGTCGATTTGGACTTTGACGGAGCAGTAAATTTTAATATAGGAGTGAGGAGTCTTTACAAAAGACCTGATAGGTTTTTAAAATCTGTCAGGTCTAATCCTAATTTATATTGATAAAACCAGCGTAAGTTGGTAATTTTAGAATTGTAATAAAACCAAATAAAATTATGGAAAATATTAATCGTAACCAGTTATTTATCGCAAGTTGCGTCGCTCTGACGGTTACTTCGATGACGTTTGCTATTCGTGCTGGAATGTTAGGAACACTTGGCGAACAATTTGGATTGACAACTCAACAATTAGGATATATCGCAGGAACAGCTTTTTGGGGATTTCCGTTGGCGGTTATTATTGGCGGAATGTTGGTAGATGCTATCGGAATGAAAAAACTGATGTATGCTGCTTTTGCAAGTCATATTTTAGGAATCGGTTTGACGATTATATCAGGCGGGTTTTGGGGACTTTTCATTTCGACGTTATTAATCGGAATAGCGAACGGTTTGGTGGAAGCGGTCTGTAATCCACTGATTGCATCCATGTATCCAGAAAACAAAACAACAAAGTTAAATCACTTTCATATTTGGTTTCCTGGTGGTTTAGTTATCGGTGGCCTGGTGGCTTATTTTCTGGGACAAGCAGGAATCGGTTGGCAAGTTCAGATGGCAACGATGTTAGTTCCGGCGGTGCTTTATGGTTATTTATTATTAGGAAAAACATTTCCTGTTACCGAACGTGTGGCTAAAGGTATAAGTACAAGTGAAATGTACAGGTCATTGGCTCAACCATTATTTATTGTCTTGGTAATCTGTATGTTAGGAATAGCAGTTACGGAATTAGGGACGAATCAATGGATTGATTTACTATTGAGAAGCGTGACGGATAATGCGTTATTATTATTAGTATTTATTAGTGCAATTATGGCATTTGGTCGAAGTGTTGCAGCGCCGATTATTCAGCGATTTTCTCCGGCAGGTGTTTTGACAATGGCGGCGTTTTTATCGGCAATCGGATTATATTTATTAGCAACAATGTCTGGGAATATGTTATTTGTTGCGGCTGGTGTTTTTGCAGTGGGTGTGACTTATTTTTGGCCAACAATGTTAGGATTTGTAGCAGAATATACACCAAAAACTGGTGCAATCGGTCTATCATTAATTGGTGGTGCAGGAATGTTTGCAGTTTCTATTTTCTCTCCAATCATGGGAAAAATGTATGATGCAAATATCGCAGCTGGCTTACCAGAAGGTGCAAATGCAGCAGATTATAAAGACGCAGCAGAAGGTTCAGTAGAAGCGATTCAATATGCTACCGCTCAACTTACAGCTGGTCCGGATATTTTACAAACGATGGTTTGGATTCCAATCGTTTTAACATTTATTTTTGCAGGTTTGTATTTCTATACCCGCAATATGAAACGAGGTGCTTTGGAGCATTAGGTTGTTTAAATTTTAGACATTAGACCGCTTCGCTCTTAGATATTAGATATTCACTGCGTGAATTATTTAGAGTTATTTAAACATCTAAAAGCGAAGTAATCTAACGGCTAAAAAATACTTTAACGCTATTTGAGATTTCATTAACAAGTTAAATACAACTTCACGCTGGATTAATAGCTAATTTTGTAATTCAATTCGTCAATTTATTTAAACTAAAACCGATGAAAAAAATATTATATCCTTCAATCGTTATATTCATCCTTTTCGCATCAACTGCTTTTGTAGTGAATATGCCTAATAATTCAAGTGATGAAGTTGCTGATAATGAATTACTTATAGTAGATGAAGGCGTCAAATGGATGTCTTGGAAAGAAATGTTAGTCGCTCAAAAGACTGAAAAAAGGAAAGTAATTATTGATGTTTATACCGATTGGTGTGGATGGTGCAAACACATGGATAAGACGACTTTCAAAGATGTTTCTGTTGCGGCTTCTATTAATAAAAACTTATATGCTGTAAAGTTAGATGCAGAATCTAAGGAAGAATATGAATTTAATGGACATACGTTTAAATATGTTCAGCAAGGAAGAAAAGGCATTAATGAATTGGCTTATTCATTATTGGATGGTAAATTATCTTATCCTTCAATTGTTTATTTGAACGAAGAATTTGCACGAATTACAATTTCTCCAGGCTATAAGGATAATAAAGCCATGCTAAAGGAAGTCACTTACATTACGGATGAGATTTATAATTCTAAAACTTGGGAAGAATATTCAAATAGTAAATGATTTGGCTAACCAGTTTTTATCTCAATATCATTGATTCGCCTTTATTGAAATATACTGATCCTTATTTCGAGGACTCACCCAAAAGAGCTAATCTGATCATATTCGGGTTAGCTCTTTTGATTTTTCAAAAGTAGGGAAGGACTTTAAAAGTGCTTTTCATCCTCTCTAAAGATATAAAATACGTTTGAATGGGTTCAAAGGTTGGTCTATTTCAATGATTTTGGCGAATTTATCGCATCTAAAGGAATCGTAGAGTGCATACTTTATGAAACTATTTTATAAATAATAGTTTATATATTGATATACCAATAATATTTATCAGAAATTATATGCAAAGACTCTTTCTTTTTATAATTTTGTAGGATAGTGCATTACAAGACGATTTCAGATATTACGTTTGTAATATTCTAAACAATCACCAATAAAGCAAAACTGTGGAATACTTTAACGATATATGGAATAGTATTTTAGAATTCGTCAAGAATGAACCGGATATTTGGATATATCTCATTATTCCTTTTACGGCCGCTTTCATGGGCTGGGCGACCAATGTAATAGCGCTGAAAATGACATTCTACCCGATTAATTTTATCGGAATTAGAGCGGATAAAAATGAATGGTTTGGTATAAAACCAATGGGTTGGAGTGGAATTGGTGCAATTGGTTGGCAGGGAATAATTCCTTCTAAAGCTGAAGAGATGGCCGGTCGAGCGGTAGATTTGATGACTGGAAAATTGATTGATATTAAAGAGCAATTTTCTAAAATTCGCCCGGATATTATTTCAAAACAGATGGCTCCTCAATTAAATAAATTAGCTCATGATATTTTGAGTGAAACATTAGAAGAGGAATTTCCACTCATTTGGAATAACTTATCAAATAAAAGAAAAGAGCAAATTTTTGAATCTGCGGCAGAAGAGTTTCCCCATGTAATTGAGGAGATTATGGAAGATATTAAAGAGAATATTGATGAATTGTTAGATGTTAAATCAATGGTTATCAATGAGTTAACGAGAGACAAGGAATTGCTAAATGAAATATTCCTAACGGTAGGAAAAGAGGAGTTTAAGTTTATTGAACGTTCTGGAATTTACTTCGGATTTATTTTTGGTGTGATTCAAATGGTTATTTGGTTATTTGTTTCTGATTATCAATACTCTTGGATTTTGTTGCCAGTTGGCGGTATCGTTATTGGTTATGCGACGAATTGGTTAGCATTGACTTTAATTTTTGAGCCGGTTAATCCTCGAAAATTTTTCTTTGTCACCTTTCAAGGTTTGTTTATGAAGCGACAAAACGAAGTCGCAAAAGCATATTCAGAAATTGTAGCATCTGAAATATTGACGACTCAAAATATTTTTCAAACGATAATGAATGGTCAAGGTTCAGAACGATTAATCAGAATCGTAGAAAAACATATTCAAGAAGGAGTTGATAAAACAGCTGGTTTTTCTCGGTCATTGATTCAATTAACATCAGGAACGAAAAGGTATGAATCTTTAAAAAAGCATACCACAGAACGCTTTTTGCAGAGTTTACCGGATCAAGTTCGATTAGTTTTTAATTATGCAGAAGAAGCTTTGGATATAGAAGGTACGATGCACAAGAAAATGGCGAATCTATCGCCAGTCGAGTTTCAAGGATTTCTTCGTCCTGTTTTCCAAGAAGATGAATTAAAACTGATTTTGGTTGGTGCTTTTCTTGGTGGATTAGCTGGGTTGATTCAGGTTTTTACACTGGTTTAAGAGTTGTGCTGTTGTTCACGTTATAAAATTGAGGAATTAATTTTACGAGGTAATATCTTTAATATTTTCAAAAGAAGTTCAGTTTACAAAACGAAACATGATAAGAAAGCAATGTTTTAATAGGTATTCACGACCGCATCATAAATCGTTTCTGCCATAATTCTGCAAGCTGTTTTATTTGGATAGACGCCCTCTTTGAACAAATCACCTCGGTGTGCTAAGATTTCATAGAGATTAATTAACTCTAAATTTTTCCAAGCTCCGAGCGAATCAATATCAGGCAAGACGCCAATTGTTAATGTAGAATCATTCATACCATTTACAATATCAAAAATACGAGTAGGGCGACATAATATCACTTTTGGTTGGCTTTCTAAAGCTAAAAAGGTATCAATAATCTCTTCATAATTCGTAACGAATTCGTCGCCATGTCTCCACCAATTTCTAATTTTAGTATCGTTCCATCCTAAATGAATAATCACAATATCTGGTTGAAAATCTTGTGCATCTTGGAACAGCGTATCTTGCCAAATAGGTTTGTTTCCCTTCCGAAGTACCGTCGCATCTTTTACTGCAAAAGTTTCTAAAATAAAATTTTCGCCCAATAGTGATTTCAATTGGATAGGGTAAGTATGATTTTCTTCATTTTTCACCTTTTTACCAAGAACCATTTGGTCGCCAATCAATGCAATTTTTAAGATTGGTTGTATTTCAGATTGCTTTGGTATTTCAACTTCTTCTTTGCAAGCGATAAAACCAATTACAAAAACAAAAAATAAAGCTATTCTCATTTTTTTAATTTAGAATACTTAACCACTAATCTTTTTAAAAAGGTTAGTGATTAAGCGTTTCTGCTTCCTTAATACCTGAATATCTCTTCTGCGAAACTGCAAAACGATAAGACAATATATAAAACGGTTATTCAAGATTGTGTGCTTAATCGGAGATTAGACCTACAATCTTGAGCAATCTTATTTTGATGTGCTTACCCTTAAAACGACCAACTTTTATTGCGTTTCCAATAATTTCAATAAAGGTCGCATATTCGGAGAAAGGATAATTTCTGTTCTACGATTTAATCTTCTATCTTCTGGGGTGATATTTTCTACCAAAGGAGAATATTGACTTCTTCCGCTTGGAATAACTCTCCACGGATAGACACCATTTTTGACCAAAACTTCTGCAACCGACGCCGCTCGTAAAACGCTCAAATCCCAATTATTGCGAATAATTCCACTTTTTATCGGTTTATCATCTGAATGCCCCTCTATTGTTATAATGATATCTGGCTGATTATTAAGGACTTCCGATAATCTTTTTAAAGCATCTTCCCCATTTTTACTGATTTCAATTTTTCCTTTTGGAAATAGTAAACTTTCTGAAAACGAAATATAGACTTTCCCACCTTTCGTTAAAACGTTTAAATATTCATCATCAAAATTTCCTAATGAATTGGTAACAATATTTCGTAATGTATCCAATACTGAATTTTGTTGATTAATTAAATTTTGTAATCTATTTAGTTGAGCTGTTTTTTTGTTTAATAACTTTTCTTTTTGAGCCAACTTTTCAGCTTGATCACTCAAATATCTATCACGTCCTGCCAATGCGAATTCCTTACGAGCAATTGACATCTCTAATTCCTTTAGTTTTTTCGATAATGTTGATTGAGAATACTGGCTATACTCTTTCAGGTCACTAATTTTTTCATCTCTCTGACGTACTTGACTTCCCAAATACGAAGTATCTCCTTCTAAAGCCTTGATTATTTCTCTAGTATTTTGAAGCGTATTTTCGGTATAAACATAACCCTGTTCCATTTGAAGATACTTTTTCTTAGAAACACAACTAGTTATAAAAATAAAGATTAAAACATTGATAATCAATAATGTATGCTTTTTCATATATCGAATAATAAGTTTTTAAATTCGGTTAATGGACCAAACAAATGGATTTCCCCACCTGAGGC
>CAWVWD010000242.1:0-6621 GCA_963933585.1 uncultured Saprospiraceae bacterium | reverse complement strand
CAACGTCATTAAATGATCTTGACAACGAATAAACGCATCATAAGCTGGCAAACCTTTATCCATTTTATTCTTCAATCGGTTTGCTGCCGAAATCTGTAAACTGCGTTCTCTAAATTTGAACGTTTCCAATAAAAAATCCAAATCTCGCAAATGCGATTGTTCTATATTCCTACCAATATTCGGATCGATTTCATCCAAAGCCATTGATAAGTATTCGGTTACATATTTGAAAATCGTAGAGGCATTTGCGTGTGCATATTCCTGTTTGTACGAACTCAAAAGACCTTTCGCAACCAATTGCATCAAAACAGTATTGTCTCCTTCAAAAGTCGTAAAAACATCTGAATCTGCTTTCAGAGCTGCAAATCGATTGACCGCTAAATAACCTTGTCCAC
This sequence comes from uncultured Saprospiraceae bacterium, assembly GCA_963933585.1. GTDB lineage: Bacteria > Bacteroidota > Bacteroidia > Chitinophagales > Saprospiraceae > CAWVWD01. The sequence goes on along the minus strand of CAWVWD010000242.1, from coordinate 6,226 downwards.
CACAAGCTTCTCGACATTCTTGCAAAGTATTCGTCGTATTCCAAGTTGCAAAAGCCTTTAATCCTGCGGCTTTTGCTTCGAGTTCTCGTTTATCTTCGCTATAAACTTCTGCCGCATAATTTGCTAATAAATCTTTCAATGCAAAATCTAAAGCGTAAGCATTTGCCAAAAGCGGCATCAATCTTCTTTGATGTGTTCGATAATCTAAAAGGCAAGTTTCGAGTTGATTTTCTGCACCAAACTGTCTGCGTTTATTCGCATATTTTATGGCAATTGCCAAACCAGTTTTGGTCGCACTTAATCCTGCACTCGGAACGCCAACTCGTCCACCAATCAATGTTCCTAACATTGAGAAAAATCGCTTATTTGGATTTTCGATTGGACTCGTGTACGTTCCATCTACGGCAACATCAGCGAAGTGATTCAATAAATTTTCACGGGGTACTCGAACTCGATTAAACCATAACCGCCCATTATCGACGCCATTTAAACCTAACTTTTCGCCACAATCTTCAATCGAGACACCCGATAAAGGTTGATTATTTTCACCTCGAATTGAAACTAAAATAGCATGAACACCATATTCATTTTCACCAATTTGTAATTGAGCAAAAACGGTCGCCATCTTTCCATCGGCAGCAGCATTTCCAATATAATCTTTTCGTGCAGACTTAAAAGGCGTATGAATGATGAATTCTTGATTTTCAATATCATAAGTTGCGGTCGTTTCAATATCTCGAACATTCGATCCGTGACCTAATTCCGTCATCGCAAAACATCCTAGCAAACTCAAATCACCTACTGATTTCAAGTATTTTCGATGATGCTTTTCTGTTCCCAACATCTGAATGCTTCCGCCAAATAAACCGAACTGCACGCCAAACTTGATCACCAAACTTAAATCGAAATACGCCAGGGTTTCGAAAGTTGCCAAATAGGCTCCAATATCGTGTTTTCCACCAGCAAAATCCGGATAAGACAAAGCACCGAAACCTTCGCTTGCTGCTATCTTTGTCCATTCCAAAACCTGTGCTCGATAATCCTCTTTGCTCAAACCGTAAACATGCCGAAACTCAGGTTTTTTCAACATTTTTCGAACCGCATTTCTCGCTTCTGAATAATCACCATCCAAATAATTATTCATTTTCCGAATATCAAAATCAGCTTTATTTCCCATCTGTAAAACGTCCAAATCTTCTTGTTTCTCGCTAAAAAGATAAGCATACGTTTCGCCACTAATTTCACCAATCGTTTCCTCAAAATCATGCAATAATTGCAAGCCTTCCTTCGAAACTATCCTTTCAAAATCCGACTTTTCGCCAATTCTTACAATTTGTTTTCCTAAAGTCGTTAAGGAATTTTTGGATGATAATGGAATTGTATCCGCAATTGCTCGAACGAGTTTTCCCCAAATATTTATATCTTCTATATTAGGCGGCTTTTTTCCTTCCAGGTTTTTTAATAACCAATATTTTTCATTCGGCGAAAGCCAAACAGCATCAGTCACAGATATTTTCATGAAACCTAATTCCGATTTTGAAAACTCTGCGTCTGTCCAACCGACGTATAAAATCGGAAGAAAAGCGAGTAAGGCGTTATTGTCAATAATCGGTTGTAGGATGGCTCGGTTGGTATCGTTGATGAAATTGGATAATTGCATAACTTTGGATTTTTAATTTATAACGCTGACCTAATCGTTGACATATTGAAATCTTAATTTTTCAACACCTCAATTTAAGACAAAATAAACGGACTTTTAGGTTTTGATTCGCGTTCTTTGGAAAGAAAGATATAAAGTTTGATGTAAAGAAAAAATCAGTTATTTTTATTAAAAATGGACATATAGTTTTAATACATAAGCGTACAAAACGCATCACTTTTATTTCGATTACACTAAATTTTAACATTTCATGAAATAAAAGTGATTTTAAAATTTCCGGGTGAGCTACATTCTATTTACTTATATTTTCATCTTATTTATCCAAATATAGTCCCTCGGAGTCATTCCAATGATTCCTTTGAAAACCTTATAAAAAGTTGATTTATTTTTAAATCCACACATTTGAGAAATTCCATAAGTTGTCAAATGTTGGAACTCTTTCTCTATTATTTTCTTTTTCACTTCCCCAATTCGATAACGATTGACAAAATAAGCTATGTTCATACCTGTTTGGTCATGAACGATTTGTGATAGATATTTTGAAGTGATATCTAATTTTTTTGCAATTTCACCTATTTTCAAATCAGGGTTAAGGAAAATTGTACCCTCATCAAATAAAGTGGTTAATTCTCTAAACAACTCAATCTTACTTTTTCCTAATTCCTCGACATAATACTTCCGACGAACTCGCATCATTGGAATAAGACTATCATCCGTTTGATCTCCATCAACTTCAAAAGCGATAAAATTCGTGAGCTTTCCGTCTAAACCAAAAACTGGATGAATAACTATTTTACATAAATATTCCTCCCCATTTTTTCGATAATTTGTAATTTGAACTTTAAATGAAATCTTTTTTTCTAATCCTACCCGAATCCGTTGAACCGCTGCGGCTTCTGTATTTTTACCTTGCAAAAGATTTGGCTTCCGCCCAATCACATCTTCGAATTTATAACCAGTTATTTTCGTAAACTCATTATTTACCCACAGAATCTGATGTGCCGTATTTGTTAAAATGACAGCAACTGCATCTTTGGTTATGGTTTTATTTTTTGACGGTACTATCATTTTACTCGAATTTTTTCCTGAACGCTTCCTTCAAAGCAAATAACTCATCCCGAAACTTCGCTGCTTCGATAAAGTTCAAGTCTTTCGCTGCTTCTTTCATCAATTGTTCTGTGCGTTTAATCATTTTTTCCAATTGAGGTTTTGTTGTATATGCTACAATCGGATCCGCTGCAATACTTAATTCACCACTTTCAGAATATGCTTGATCACCACGAATCGATAAAATCGACGATTGTTTGATAATTTGTTCTCTGGATTTGAAAACCGTTGTTGGCGTGATACCATGTTTTTCATTATATTCCATTTGAATCGCTCGACGACGATTCGTTTCATCAATCGTTCGACGCATCGAATCGGTCACTTTATCTGCATAAAAAATCACCAAACCATTGGCATTACGAGCGGCACGTCCCGAAGTTTGCGTCAATGATTTATCATTTCTCAAAAACCCTTCTTTATCCGCATCCAGAATTGCAACCAACGAAACCTCTGGCAAATCCAAACCTTCCCGCAATAAATTCACACCAATCAACACATCAAAACGGCCCAAACGTAAGTCTCGTAAAATTTCTACTCGTTCCATTGTATCAACTTCCGAGTGAATATAACGACATTTTACACCGATTTTAGCCATATATTTTGCCAACTCTTCGGACATTCTTTTCGTCAAAGTCGTAATTAAAACCCGTTCATTTATCTCCGTTCGCTTCCGCACTTCTTCCAATAAATCATCGACTTGATTCATACTCGGACGTACTTCAATCGGTGGATCCAATAAACCTGTCGGACGAACAATCTGCTCCACCACTACACCTTCTGTTTGTTCCAATTCGTAATTCGCAGGCGTCGCACTTACATAAACGACTTGATTAATGATCGTTTCAAATTCCGCAAAATTCAACGGCCGATTATCCATCGCCGACGGTAAACGGAAACCATAACTAATCAAGTTTAATTTCCTCGCTCTATCGCCACCAAACATTCCCCGAACCTGTGGAATTGTGACATGGCTTTCGTCAATAATCATTAAAAAGTCATCCGGGAAATAATCCAATAAACAAAACGGACGAGTCCCGGGTCTTCTACCATCAAAAAAGCGAGAATAATTCTCTACCCCTTGACAAAAACCCAATTCTTTGAGCATTTCAATATCAAATTCTGTTCGCTCATGAATTCGTTTTGCTTCTTCTAATTTCCCTTCTCGCTCAAAATATTTTTCTTGTTCAAATAATTCATCCTGAATTTCGACGATAATTTCGTTCAAGCGTTCCCGAGGTGCGATGTAAAGATTCGCCGGAAAAATCGCTGCAAATTCCATTGATTCAATCCGCTTTCCAGTTTCTATTTCAATCGTTTCTATTTCATCAATTTCATCACCAAAGAAAATCACTCGCAAACCATAATCCACGTAAGGCAAATTAATATCTATAGAATCGCCCCGAACTCGAAAAGTTGCTCGAGCAAAATCAATTTCCGTCCGAGAATATTGAGCTTCCACCAAGTTATACAAAAACGTATTTCGCGTAACCACTTCACCTTTCTTAATCCGCAAAATTCCCGTTTTATAATCTTCGGGATTTCCCATACCATAAATACACGAAACCGAAGCCACAACGATAATATCACGTCTTCCCGACAAAATCGAAGAAGTCGCTCGAAGTCGAAGTTTATCCACTTCATCATTGATTTGCAAATCCTTTTCAATGAACGTTCCAGTTGTTACAATGTAGGCTTCCGGCTGATAATAATCATAATACGACACGAAATATTCCACCAAATTATCCGGAAAAAACTCTTTAAACTCACCATATAATTGAGCCGTCAAAGTCTTATTATGCGTCAAAATCAAAGTCGGCTTATCAACTTCTTTAATGACATTCGCCATCGTAAAGGTCTTTCCAGAACCCGTTACCCCGAGTAAAACTTGTGTTTTTTCGCCTTCGTTAATTCCTTTGACTAACTGCTCAATTGCTTGAGGTTGATCACCCGTAGGTTGGAATGGTGATTCTAATTTGAAACTCATTTATTATTAGTTCATAGGGCAATGCCCAATGTTAGTGATATCGTCCCTTTATCTGCAACAGGAAAGCTTTTGAGGTTTTTATTTTGAGAAAAATTGTTTTTCAATTACTCAACCTCTTTTTGTGAAGGTGTAAATTCCCCCTTTCCATAAATCTATAATTCGATAAATAATTTTGACCTATTGCTCCTTTATTTAATAAATTTTGCAATCGTTCGCCATATTTAAATCCTAAAAATTTATTGGCTAAATAAACACCAGAATTGCTTCACGTAATTAATAACGCAGCGCGACAATTTGATTTGAATTTTAGATATAAAATAAATTCCTTTATTGTTCCACCAAATTTTCCCACCGATACACGACAATGGTCGTAAGTATTCATTTTTTATCGGTTCATTACTTAATATTAATGCTCTTCGAAAAGCTGTTTCAACTGTTCTTGATTCGGTAAAACCATTGAATCTTTTTCAACAAAATTCTCATCTAGGATATATTCAACAAACAAATTGTCATCCTGTTTACCAATTGTAATTCCAATCGCTTTATTATCCGTTTCTAATCGTTTTTTATTGTCATAATAATCAATCGCCAATTGCATTTTTTCTAAATCCTGTTCATTCAATTCTCCGTTTCTGAAATTAACCAAAATAAAACTTCTTGAAATGCGATTGTAAAATACCAAATCTATATAAAAGAATCTTTCGGGTAAAGTAATGCGTTCTTTTTTTGCAGTAAACGTATATCCTTGTTTTAAATCCAGAAAGAATACCTGCAATTTTTCAACAATTTCTTTTTTAAATCCCGCTGCTAATTTAATTGCACTCAATTGATTCTTAAACAAAGCAATTTCTTTATCTATTTCATTCATGTTTTGAAAAATTTCATATAACGTATTTCATACTTTCTATAAATACCAAAGTTACACAACAAAAAAGGTATAAAGGTTTAGATGGTGTAAAGGTTTGACCGTTAATTATCGTCTGCCATGAACTTTTAAACCAAAACACCTTTATTCCTTTTCATATAAAACAGCTCTATCAATCTCTTCCGTCATTTGTCCTAAATGCTGTAACTTAATCGAAGCCATTTTTCGTCCTGCCAAAGCTCGTTCTTTCAATGACTTTCCATCAAGCCAAGCGGTCAAATATCCTGACCAAAACGCATCTCCAGCACCAGTGGTATCGACTACTTTTATAGGTAAAATACCAATCATGTAATTTTCATTTTTATTCGCGACATAACTGCCATTTTCGCCCATTGTGACGCAAACTTCGGTTGCACCCAAATTTAGAAAATGTTCAGCAACAGCTACTTTCTCAAACGGCTTATCTGGATACAAACGTGTCCAATCTACATCGCTTACTTTTACGATTGCTCCGTAACTACAATATCTTTGAATTATATATTGTGCCTCAGCATTGTCACTCCAAATTTTTTGAGCATAATTTGCATCAATACTTAATTGCACCCCGTTT
>CAWVWD010000241.1:0-6628 GCA_963933585.1 uncultured Saprospiraceae bacterium | reverse complement strand
TAAGGAAGATTTAGTCAATAAAGTGTTGATGAGTAAATCATAAATTTAGTTGGAATTCAGGAAATAAAAGGTTTCCATTACGCTGAATTTATTTCATTTTTAAGTGCAAATGCGTTAATCTTTTTATTGGTCAGAAAGCTATATTTTGGATAGAAAAATTTTGGTGTACTTGCCCTTGTTTATACTCGTGTTTCCAATCGTAGAATTAAAAATGGCTTAGACGGAAGCAGGTAAAAGTAAAGCGAATTTTGTAGATGGAATCGTTGAATTTATGTCATTTCTTATGATGGAAAAATCAATAATAGCGAAGTTATAAAAAATAGGGTTTCGTGTCGAAGATGGACTTTTCGGAATAAACGGTCAGAGATATTGCGTATTATTCACGTAAAGGATAGGAATTAGATAGCCTATTCCTCTTTTTATAAATTTATTTTTTCACGTCATATAACCCTTTTAGTATTGGAAGGAGACTTGGTATACATCAAAATATTATTCGTCTAAAACAAAATTTAAAAGCGAAACCTGTCTGACGGTAGGCAAGTAACGAGGGCGTTTATCTAACTTCTGTATCCTAAAAAGAACGAAATGTAGTATTCATATTGCTAATTTCTAAATAAGAAATGACATATATTACGAATTGTTATGACAATTTTGTCAAACAAAAAGTAGGAGATTTGCGTTTAGTATTCTAAATTTACGCTTTATCTTTATTTATACTAAATCAAAATAAGCTATGGTTAATAGAAGATTAACGGATTTACAAGAGAATCAATGGGGAGAAATCACTCAATTTAGTGATGATGTGATGGCAAGTCGTATGATGTCAATGGGTATTTTACCTGGTAGCTGTATATGTATGATGAAAAAAGCACCGATGAAAGGTGGAATTTGCTTGAAAGTAGATAATAATAAAGTCGCTTTGCGTTGTTGTGAAGCAGATTCGATATTGATAAAAGCATAATTTTTTAACAACCAAACCTATGAGGTTTTCAAAACCTCATAGGTTTCTTGTTTTTAAATAAATAGAGAAGAATCGTAAATGTTCAAGATAGGATTATTAGGAAACCCGAATAGCGGTAAGTCGTCTTTGTTCAATCAACTTACTGGCTTACGCCAAAAAGTTGGAAATTTCCCTGGAGTAACTGTGGATAAAAAAATTGGTGTGTCGCAATTGCCGAATGGTGAAAGTGTGACTATTATTGACTTTCCTGGTACGTATAGTTTGCATCCGAATTCACAGGATGAGCGTGTTGTATTGAACATCGTATCGAACCCGAAAGATGAGAATTACCCCGACGCTGTAATTTACGTCGCAGATACGATGAATCTGGAAAAACATTTATTACTCTTTACGCAGCTTCAAGATTTGAACTTCCCAATGATTTTGGCTCTAAGTATGGGTGATTTGGTAGAAAAAAAAGGTTTAAAAATTGATACGACTGTACTTCAAAAAAACTTTAAATGTCCCGTTGTTTTAGTCAGTAGTCGAACAGGAAGTGGAATTGAAATATTGAGAAAACAGGTTGAAGATTTTAAAAATAATCCAGAGAGTTTCCAAACTCAAAAACCATTTTATACCTTAAATAAACAAGAAAAAGAAATTGCGAAAACGGTTCAGTCCGAACACGTTGAGCAAGATGATTACCAATCCTTACTTTGGGTGCATCATCACGATAACTTACCTTTCTTAGAAGATTCTGAAAAAACACGATTACATAATATTGGGGAGGATGCAAATTATCATTATCTGCGTGGGCAGATCAATGAAACGATGCAACGATTCGATAAATTTACGCCAATTGTTAATAAAACAATGGTCAATAAGAAATCCGAAAACCAACCGGAAACGGTTACCGATAAGATTGATAATTTTGTTATTCATCCTATTTTCGGTCCGGTCATATTTTTCAGTTTAATGCTTTTGATTTTTCAAGCGATTTTTACTTGGTCATCTATCCCGATGGATTGGATTGATGCAGGTTTTGGTGCATTGGTTGAAGGGGTGAAAAGCGTGATGCCGGACACTTTATTTAGAGGTTTATTAACGGATGGATTGATTGCTGGTTTGGGCGGTGTTTTGATATTTATTCCACAGATTGCGATTCTATTTTTCTTGATTGCGATATTAGAGGAAGTCGGTTACATGTCGAGAGCTGTTTTCATGTTTGACCGAATTATGCAAAAGTTTGGGTTAAATGGTCGAAGTATTGTAGCGTTGATTTCTGGCGGAGCGTGTGCGATTCCTGCGGTGATGTCTACTCGAACGATTTCTAATTGGAAAGAGCGAATTATTACGATTATGGTTACGCCATTTATTAGTTGTTCGGCTCGGATTCCCGTTTATATTGTTTTGATTGGTTTCGTTGTTCCGGATATAAAAATTGCTGGAATTATTAGCGCACAAGCGTTAGTATTTATGGGTTTATACTTGTTGGGAATTATTGCAGCATTAGGTTCTGCCTTCATTTTTAATAAGATTCTAAAGTCGAACGAACAGAGTTTTTTGATGATTCACTTACCGAATTATCGTTCTCCACAGTTTAAAAATATTGCATTACTCGTTTGGGAGAAAGTCCGTACATTTACCGTAGAAGCAGGAAAAATCATCTTGATTGTTTCGGTTGTTTTATGGTTTTTAGCAAGTTTTGGTCCTTCTGAAGCGATGCAGCGTGCAAAGGATGAAGCGTTGTCCATGGCGAAAGAACAGCAACTTAATGAAATGCAAACGGGCGATTTATTGGCCGCAAAAAGCATCGAAGCTTCTTACGCCGGTCATTTAGGAAAATTCATCGAACCTGCGATTCGTCCTTTGGGTTTTGATTGGAAAATTGGAATTGCGTTAATTACTTCTTTTGCAGCTCGGGAGGTTTTTGTGGGTACAATGGCGACGATTTATAGTATCGGAAGTGTTCAAGATGAACTCTCGATTCGAGATAAAATGGCGAAAGAAACCCGTGCAAATGGTAAACCTGTTTATGATTTTGCGACGGCTTTATCGCTCTTGTTATTCTACGTTTTTGCGATGCAATGTATGAGTACTTTAGCGGTCGTGAAGCGGGAAACAAATTCTTGGAAATGGCCAACTATTCAGTTTTTCTTTATGAGTGCATTGGCATACCTCAGTAGTTTATTGGCTTATCAGTTGTTGAGTTGAGTTTGATGTTTTTTATCAACGTTCCCGCAACAACGACGGCGACGGCTTTTGCCGTCGCTGGCAGATGTTGCAATGTTGTGCGTTCGCTTTCTTTTTTCGTTATTTATTCTTCCCAATCTCTTTTGTCGGGATATAATCTGTAATTTAAGAAGTGGTCAAAATCTTCAAAAAACTCTATTTTTGGATAATTATCATTTTCCTCTATTTTACCTTTCCAAGTCAAATGAATTACAGCATAATCAAATTTATTTTCCCCTTTTTTATTCACCGTAAATAAAACATCGTCATTACTGGACAATTTAGCCATTGCATTGAATTCGTATTCATTCAATTTATGTTTTTTCAGTTTCAAGAAATCTAAAATTCCTTTTTTAGAAGTCTTTCCAATTTCTTTAAACAATTCATCTTCATAAGATATTTTCTGCTCAATTGTTATAAATTCCCAAGGTTCGAATATTCTTTCTTTGGGAGGATTTGCTAAAAAATTATCCTCAATTATGTGCCTGTAATTTCCTGCTGCTTCAAATTCTAAATCTTCGTTTGGCAACTCTTTGAAATCTGTTATTAGAAATCCACCGAGTGGAAATAAAAATACTTCATTTTCCAATTGACAATTTATTCGTAGTCTATTTAATTCTTCGAATTTGTTATTTGATGTTGAGTTATGAAAATTCCAAATTGCTTTTCGGATTTCTTCATAATTCTTATTTGGAACGAATTTACCCGAAACTACTCCCATGCTTTCATCAGTTATTTGTAATTCTGATGTTCCAATTAATTTTCGATTTGAGTAGATTTTCGATTTCATTTTTTTTAGTTGCGTACATAAGTAGCATATCGACACCAGATGTCGATATGCTACTTATGTACGTTTGTTCAAGTTAATTAACACAATTAGATTTAACTAATTGATAGTCATTTTTTTTATATATTAGTATATCTCAAAATGCGTCAAACATATTAGAATAATTTCCATATTTTAAGTGGCTTGGCAAAACATATCATATTAATATACTCAAATACAATTTTCTAAACAATATTTGAAATAGGTATTTATTTTTAAAACGCTTATTTTTTATTGGTTAATACTAAAAAAGTACCGAAATTGCGGTATTGATAATTTATATGATGCAATTAAAAAACGCTGTGAAACTCCTTAAACCCCGCCTGTTTAGTCGGGTAGGTCTGCGGTGAATAAAATAAGAAACCCCATGAAAAAAACCTTCCTCTTCCTCCTTCCTTTTCTATTATTTCAATGTACTTCCAAAACAGATAATTCATCCGAACGAGCTTTTTATTATTGGAAAACAACGATGGATTTTGATAAAACATCAGATTCATTGGCGAATGATTTGAACTTGAAAACGATTTATGTGCGCTATTTTGATGTGGATTGGAGTCCGAGTTATAAGGATGCGATTCCTGTCGGAATTTTGAATGAAAATGATTGGGAGGGAAAAGCTCATTTTAAAAATAAAAAGGTCATTCCAACGGTTTTTATTACCAATAAGACTTTTCGAAAATTAGACGAAAAAGGAATGGAGCGATTGGCGGAAAACCTGTCGAAGAAGATAGAACAGGTTAACGAAAAATTCGAATCTTGGTATGTGGATGCGATGGTGGAATTCGATGATTTTAAGGATTCTACGAATACTGGGGAAACGTATCGAAAATATCGAAAAGCAGAAAATGCTATTTTTCAAACCATGATTTCAGAGATCCAAATTGATTGCGATTGGACGGAATCGACACGAGATAATTTCTTTCAATTTTTGGAATTATTAAAACCAAAACTAAACGGTAAAACACTTTCTTGTACCGTTCGGTTGCATCAATATCGAGATAGGAAATTGATGGGAATTCCGCCTGTGGATAGAGGTTTGTTGATGTGCTATAATGTGGGAAATGTGCAGCAATTAACGACAAAAAATGCTATATTAGATGCGGAAATTGTCAAACAATATTTGAAAGGAAAAACGTATCCGATAAAGTTAGATATTGGTCTGCCGATCTTTAGTTGGGCGGCTTGGTATCGAGGAAATGAGTTTAAAGGAATTGTTTCAGGTTGGAACGAAGTGGATGCGGAAAATCAAAATTTATATAAAGAAACGTCGAATCATAGGTATTTTTTAGAAGCAGATACGGTGATTGGCGATAATTATTTGCGGGAAGGAGATTTGCTGCGTTGGGATAATGGCTTCGAAAATGAAATGACGGAAACGATTGCGTTATTGAAAGCTAATTTAGATTTATCAGGTATTAGAATTGCGTTTTTTGATTGGGAAGCGGAGAAGGTAAAACGTCATCGAAGTGAGATTGAAGGCTATTATCTTGAGTTTGAGTAGTGTTTTCCTACAGCGTTTTTAGTGTTATGGAATAGAAAACAAAAGGGCTTTTTGGTTATCGTTCTTTCGTGATTGAAATGCTGATGACGCCGATATTCGCCGATTGTATTTTGTTTGCTTTGCAAACCTTTTTTCGAACAGGATAAACAGGATTTTCTAATGGGAAGCCATTAATTTTAGACTTTTTGCTTGTGAAAATAATCCGGTTTGTCCTGCCTAAAAAAACTCTTTCGAAATTTACAAAAGAAGAAATATGAAAATTATTATTATAAATGGACCAAATCTCAATCTTTTAGGAAAAAGACAACCTGAAATATACGGTTCACAAACGTTCGAGGCGTTTTTTGAGATATTAAAAAATAAAAATACAGAGATAGATTTATCTTATTATCAATCTAATCACGAAGGAAAATTAATTGATAAATTACATGAAGTTGGATTTTCATATGATGGAATTATCGTGAATTTTGGAGCTTATACACATACTTCTGTCGCTTTAATGGATGCAATCTCGAGTATCGAAACGCCTGTGGTAGAAGTTCATATTTCCAATATTCATTCCCGAGAAGGATTCCGTTTACATTCTTACACTGGAAAAGCGGCGGTTGGCGTAATTACTGGTTTGGGATTAAAAGGTTATGAGTTGGCGTTGGAATATTTTAGGTAGGATGATTTCCGTAGGGGCTGCTTTAGCTGCCGTAATCGTTTCAAGATTTTACGGCAGCTGAACACACCCGCTACTGGCAAAAATTGTCAAACAGTCTAATTTTTTAGTAATTCATTCCCTAAAAATCTTTCATAAATAGTTGAATTTCATATTTTTCAGAATCTTCAAACATTGGACGACGATTTTTCAAAGTCATGGTTTCTGCTGCGGTGATAATGCTATATTTTTTATTAATAATTTCGTCTAATTCTTTCAAAATCGTTTCTGGTTTTTCGCCATATTCTTCACCGGATGTAATGTCTTCCAATAATCTGGATTTCAATTTTTTGATCTCTGGTGTAAATAAATTACCTTGAATTGCTAATTTTTCCAAACGATTCAAAATAGCTTTGTGTTTACCTTGTCCTAACAGACTATATCCGCCGTAATCCCAAGTCTGTAAGTAGAAAACAGGGAAATAAT
>CAWVWD010000240.1:0-6651 GCA_963933585.1 uncultured Saprospiraceae bacterium | reverse complement strand
AGGATAAATGATAGATAATTGTTTTCTTAGTATATAATCCCAGTTTAAATCCAAGTCGTGAAAGGAAATAATATCGGCATTACTATTCAATAAAGCTTTAATTGTTTTTTTGTAATCGCTGCTATTACTAAGGTTTACGTGTGCAATTTTAAAAAAAGTACCATATTTTATTGGATAAAATGGCTCTCGTGTACGAAGTTGGAAACAAAGAATACCACAACAGAACAAACTTACCCACATAGACTTCGGATCACGAAGCACAAGAAAAATCAAAATCAAACTCAGACAACCAGCCATTAACTGAACGCCATATTTTGCTAATTTCTTGAACATAAATTGTTCAGGGGTATGAATTACAAAAACTGTCGCTAAGATTAATACCAACCAAATTAGGTATTGATACGGTTTCGTTTGTTTGAAAAATTCAATCATATAATTTATTATAATTTATGATTTTACTATTGTACAAATTTGGTGAAATTTTGGCACAGTTTATTTATTTTTCTTACTTATTTCTCTATTACATTAAAATAAATAATGGATGCTTATTTAAAATTTATCCTAATTTTGAAGCTTCTCTCCTTACATTTCTAAACCATCAAACAAATGACTTACTTTTGTGAACTTATTATCCGATGGTTTATTCCAAAGATATGGCGAAACAAACAAAATTAAAGATGCAGCAAGTATTAACGAACAGAAATTTACAACTCACCTTTATTGGAATCGTATTATTTATTTTCTTTTTAGGTAATAATCAATTGGTATTATGGGATAATGCAGAATCTGCTGTCGCATTAATGGCACAGCAAATTGTAGAAAGTGGAGATTGGGGAATCTTATTTTTTAATTTTTCGGATGGAATTTTGACACATCCTTTACAGGTTTGGGAAACTGCTATTTCTTATTATGTATTTGGTGTGAATGAGTTTGCAACTCGTTTTCCTTCGATAATTTATATTATTCTGACATTTGCAGCCTTATTTTATTTCGTTCGCAGACTATACAGCGAAACCTTGGCACTTTTAGCCATCGTGATATTAGCCTCTTCGTTTTTAGTACCGACTTTGGCGAAGGTAAGCCTTGCAGAAAGCGGTTTATTATTTTATGCCACAGTGATGTTTTTTGGGTTTTGGTCGAGTCTTAAAGGGGCAGATTTAAAAATTACCATTGCGTTTTGGGCAGCGATTCTATTATCTACCTTTCAAGGTGGTTTCGTGGCAGCTTTCGCAATGGCAGGATCTTGGGTGATTTTATTTGCATTAAAGAAAAATTTGCGTTCGCAATTGTTACAACTCAAACCGTGGTTATTTCCGATCGTTTTAATTCCAATAATTGCTTGGGCTTTTATCACAAATACAGACGCTTCGATAATTCAAAGGACTCCTTTTTACGATACTTTTTTAAATCCTTCAACTTCGGTATCATTCGGTCAGCAGACGATAATATTATTACTTGGATTCTTACCATGGCTTGCATTTCTGCCATCGAGTATATTTCGACTGGTAAAAGATTTTATTAAGCAGGAAGAAGAAGCGATATTTTATGGCAGTTGGATATTTTTAGGTTATTTGATTTATGAATTTGTACCGTCAGCGATGTACGTGCCTTCAGTCATTATTTATCCGGCAATAGCAGTTTTGATGGGCAAACAATTTCTGGACTTCGAAGCAGCTTGTGAGCGTTTTGAGGATGCACCGATTAATGAACACTTGGAAATTAGAGTCAAAAAAGCTGGATTCCATCAAGAAAATCTAACAAAAACAACTCAGCTATTAGGTGTGATTGTGATATTCGGAATCATTTTCGGTCTGGCAATGTTCGGTTATTCGCAAGGTGTTGGGATTTTGAAAACGAGTTTTGTTGGTATGTTACTTTGGATGGCAGGTTTTGGAACTGCGATAGGTCTATATGCTCGAAACAGTCAAATTACTTTTTATAGTACGATTTCGGGCGGTTTATTATTTATGCTTTTTGGATGGTTACTAGTCGTTCCTGTGATGGAACCCGCACGTTCGATTGCTGAAAGAACGGGTGGTATTATTGAAAAGATAGAAGTTGAAAATCAAGTTATTCTTTCGGTAAGCGATCAATATGCCTTGGCGAGTTTACCATTTTATTTGAATAATAAATCTATTGAATATCAAGTATTTACAGACGTAAAAGAGTTAGAAACACTTTATTTGAGTAGTGAAAAAATGATTTTTGTATTGGATGATTATCAATATAAAGCATTGAAAGAAACCGTGAACGCCAAAGAACATAAAGCGGATAAAATTATTCCAGTAGAAGGAATTTTGAAAGGTTTTAGAGGTGGAAATTATTGGATTGTGAAACGATAGGTTTTGGGAGGAAACGGTGTCGGTCTTAAAGATTGACACCGTTTAATCAGTCTATTTTAAATACTTTCAGCCATTAAAGTATCAATCAAGTCTTGACTTGCTTGTCCCGAAACCTCGTGAATTGCTTCCTTTCACCAATGAAAAGAAGAAAAATTTTACAATTGCCAAATACAACTCTGATAACGAATTGATTTAGTGAAAAAATAAATCAAGTTAATTCGTAAAACGAAATAATTTGGTGTGTTTGCCCTTGAAATAAATAATTTACCCAAACTTGCAAAATCTCCCGCGGTGTGAGTGAACAGGTTATTTTTCCCTCAGACAAGATAAAAACACCTCAAAATCCCTCAAACATTGTCGCAAATCAAGCTATACCTTTTTTCACATCCTCTACACTTAACATCACCGAAGTTCCCCTGTGATTAGAAAATACGCTAATTTTCCCGTTAATTTTATTTGCTCGGCTATAAATATTTTTCAAGCCATCGCCATCATATTCGTCTGAAGAATTAAAACCGACACCATTATCTTCCAAGATAATCCGGAAATATTTAGAGTCATTATTAATCGTTAAACCGACGGCTGTACAATCTGAATGTTTCAATGCATTATTCATTAATTCTTTAAAAATCAACAAGATGTGTCGTTTATATTCCATTGGAATTTGTTTATCTTGAAGTGGCGTATCAATTCCTTGAGATTTAAATTCTACGCCAGTTTGGTCGAATAATTCATCACCGAAATCTTTCAATTGTAAAAATAAGTCTTGAACTGTATCGTGTTCTGGGTTTAAGGCCCAAATCAAATCTTTCATTGAGTGATAAAGACTTCCCGCCGTATCGCTGACCTTATCTAAATATGGTGCGACTTCGTGATAATCTCCGTTTAGTTTAGATTTTGTAAGTTCGGTAAACATGGAAATTATAGTCAATTTACTGCCTAATTCATCGTGGAAATCTTGTGCTGCGTTTTTGCGGACACGTTCTATCTGTGCTAATTTTTGCATTTTATCTAAGTATTGAATGTGATAAACTGCCCAGATTAGAAAACTAATCAAACACAATATGCCCAATAAAAACCACCAGGATTGCCAAAACGGTGCTTCTATAATAATCTCGACCACATCGCCGATTTTATTCATCGCTCCGTCACGGTTTTTCGCCATTATTCGCAGCAGATAAGTTCCTGCTCCTAATTGCGTAAAGTTCACTTGTCGGCTATTGCCCAATTTCACCAATCGACCATCGCCTTGCCCTTCTAATTTATAAAAATATTCTACATCCGTCGGATATAATAAATCTAAACCGATGAATTGAACGGAGAAAGAATTTTGAGCATATCTCAAATAAATGGACGGCTCATTTAATAAATTATAGGACTCGTTACTCGTTTCTAATTGCGTCAAAAGTACTTTTGGTGGCTTGGTTTCCATCTTTATTTTGGAGGGATAAAAACTCGTATAACCATTGATGCCACCGAAAAATAATTCACCATCTTCTGCTTGAAGACAAGATTTTCCATTGAATTCATTACTTTGTAAACCATCTTTTATATCGAAGTTCGCAAAAGTCGAATGCTCAATATCAAACCTCGACAACCCCTGGTTCGTACTCAACCAAAGATAATTATGATCATTAATAACGGTATAAACCAAGTTATTCGCCAAGCCTTCATTTTCGCCATAAGATTGGAATTCAATTTTTCCTTTTTGATCAATAACTTTAACCAATGCACTATGCGTACCAATCCAAATCCCACCATTTTTGTCTTCACAAAGGTCTGTAATTCGACCACTAATTAAGCTCTTTTTATCATTCGGATGATGCGTATAAACTTCGCCTTTATGCGTTTGAATATGTTCCCAAAGGTTTCCTTTTACATTTTTAAAATGAACGATTCCATTCGTCGTTCCGATCCACCAATCGCCTTTTTTACTTCTTAAAAAATGTCTAACTTGATACCCAAACTGTTTATTTCCGACGGAATCAATTACAATTGGATGCTCTGTGATTTTTTCGGTCGTTAAATCAAAGACATTAATTCCGGACCAACTTCCTAAATATAACTTTCCATTATCTTCGTAAATATCAAAAACGCCTCGTTCTTCCTTTTTTTTGGTTTGAAATAACTGAACTGCATACGATTTTCCTTGCTGTACCAATTTCAATAAACCCATTCGAGAACCTAACCAAATTTGATTATTAGAATCGGTATAAAGTACTAAAATTCGATTGGAGTAGAACCGTTCTTTTTTACCAATAATGGGTATTTTTTCTATCAATTGATAAGTATCCGCTTTTCTATCAAATCGCAACAAACCAGAAGTCGTATTCAACCAAAGTACATCACCTTGTTTACCAATCAAATGTACGGAAGCACCAATCTTTCGACCGATTTTGGGCGATTTCAAATAGTTCGTCAGGAACCGTTTTTTGCGTTCATACATTTGCTCAATTCCTGATAAATACGTCCCTAACCAATACAAACCTTCATGGTGATTATCCTCGAAAATATGTCGAATCATATTATCGTGTAAGGAGTTGCCGCCATTCGTCAAATGTTCATGTAAGATAGGTTTTTGATATACATTATTTTCATATTTCAAACTAAAAATCCCATGACTTGTACCAATAAGTAATGCTCCTTTTTTATTGACTAATAAATCATTTATCGGTTCATTTTCTTTATTGTTAAAAAGAGAAACTGTTTGGAAATATCCATGCTCAAACAGATAAAGTGCTTTCGAAGAACCAATCCAAATTCGACCCAAAGCATCTTCTTCTATGGATGAAATGAGACTACTCGTCAGGCCATAATTTTTACTTTTATCCTTTTTATCGTAATTCCAATATTGCTTTTGAGTAAGTGCTGTTTGTTTATTTTTAAGATTAATTTTATATTTAAATAGACCTTTTGGTGTGGCTAACCAAAGGTTATTTTTACTATCTACGAAAATATCATTGATATAATTAATTCTCGGAAAGGAATGTGTCAAGCTCGAATTATACTGAAACCGTTTAAAGGAAACAAGGTCATTTTTTATTTCAATAAGGTTTAATCCGTTCGAAGTTCCGACCCAGATATTGTCATTCTTATCTGTATAAATGGTCGTAATATTATTGCTCGAAAGAGAATTACTATCGGTCGAGTAATGATAAAATCGGGAAAATGTACCTTCATCAGGATGGAATAAATGAACGCCTTCATTCTGTGTTCCGACCCAAAGGCGATTCTGATTATCGACACATAAAGCGGTGATGAAGTTTTCGGAGAGGGAGGAAGAGTCAAAAGGAATATTTTTAAAGACTGTAAAATTATGCCCATCGAATCGATTCAAACCGTCTTGTGTACCAAACCACAGCAAACTATTAGAATCTTGAGTTATCGCATTAATACTACTTTGCGACAAACCTTCCGCAAGCGAAATTTGCTTGAAATGATAATCTTGTGCCGATACTGAAATCGTACAATACAGTAATATTAATAAGAGTGCATGCTTCATTATAATTCGTTTTAATCGTTGATTGTAGCATATTGGCATTTCTTAATAAACTCAGAAAAGAAATAGGTAATCCATGGAATTTCTTTCAATGTACTAAGGAAATCATAAAAAAATCCTACATAAATGGGTAAATAACATTTTTTTAGGAATCAACGACCGAAGGAGAAAGGAATCGGATAGAAGGGTTGGAGGCTTCTTTTATGATTCGAAAGCATCAAGTATCAGATTTTTTCTTATTCAAAGAATAGATTTTTCAGTAATTGACGAAAGTCACTGTTGTAGTTGAGCAGAATCATTTTTTCAATCTTACTGTGAACATATATTTTAATTAAGGAATCGGATTTATTTACAGATAAGTAGTCTAAGACGTATCCGAGTATGCATTCATAATCGAATAAAAAAAAGGAGTTAAAGACAAGTTTATCTAATCAGTTTGCCCTTGAAGTACCTAATTTCAGGATTAAACAGGGACAAAATGAGGTATCCTAATGGCATACAGAAACTGGTCGTAAAGGCAAAATCAAAATTGAAATTAATGAAACGCTCATTGCCGTCACCTAGAAGGAAAAAAGAGATGATTGAGAAAATTTTTTAGATTGTAGTGGAAATGCCTTATTTTTCAGGGTGTGATATTGTAGGGTCTTATGAAGAAAAGAAGAAGTGTGCGGACAAAAAGATGTTCAAGTTTATTTATGAAAATATAAAATATTCGTTGATTGCTCGTGATAATAATATAGAAGGAACAGTTGTCATTCGTTTTATAATTGAAAAAGAGGGTAGTATCTCTAGTATAAATGTACTTCGTGA
>CAWVWD010000239.1:0-6674 GCA_963933585.1 uncultured Saprospiraceae bacterium | reverse complement strand
TTTATTCCTAAAGCGGTGCAAATATACAACTGATTTTGAGATATCAAAACCTTTTTCAAGATATTTTTAATTTCAAAAGCAGTTTTTTTTTATCGATTTTCATTACTCCTTGATAATCAATACTTGAGTAACAAAAATACTTGGTGTTTCTAAATTATTTATTTCTTGAAGTTGCTTTATAGTCACGCCATATTCTTTAGAAATGCTATAAAGTGTTTCTCCGTTATCAACAATATGCTGTTTTGTATCATTTTTTAAAATGGTCGAAACTGATTTTTCTGCATTTTGAGGTGTAACTTTATGACTACTTAACATCTCATAAACCAATTCATATTCTGCATCAATTGTATTCGCTGTAGTTGTATTATCGGAAATAGTTATACTCGCTGTTGAACTTATATTTCTATTTGTAGTAATGATCCCTGATTTTTCAGTATTTCTGTCGTTCTCTGTCGTAGAATTCAATTCTGGTTTATCCAGTATGTTATTCATTGTAGGATTAATTGAAGCAGCCTTTGAAGGTGTTATAATATTATATTCCAAAGGTACTTGACATTTTTCAGCGATATATTTAGCAATCGGTTCCTCATTGATTCTAATCAAAGTAATTTTACCATTTTTAGTCCTTTCTTCAATAATGCCAATATTTTCAGCAAAATCAACATATAATGCAGATTGACAAGTTTCAAGAATTTCATCTTTATGTAAACTCGTGAAATCTGAATTCGAAATCATCGTAAACGAACCTTTTGGGTGCGTTTCTTTTAATATTTTAATAAAGCTATAATGATTTAAACAGTTAGTTGTAGAATTACCATTACCCGTCATAAATATCGTTTCATCAGAAACATCATAAGTCCCGGATTCTAAATCTTCTGCAACGCCATACTTCTTATTTTTATCAAACGTAAATGAATAGTAAGGACTGGAGTACATTAATTTATGATCAGATTCTTCCACAAAAATCGCATTATTTACTTGATAAGTTTGATAAATATCATCTTCATTAAATACCAAATAAACTGTTGTAAGATTATTATTAATTTCATTAATCAACGCAGCACTCCAATCAATTTCATCAATAGATTGTACTTTATTATTTCCTAATTGTTGGTAACTACTCATCGCCATATTAAGGATAATCCGTTCCGTATTTGAAGTATAAATATGAAAAGCGTTATGAAAATTATGTGCAGATAAATTTTCGACTTTGTACTGATATTTATCCATATAAGCTTCATCATATTTGATATAAATACCACTTTGAGCGTATATTTGATTTACGGAAATAACAAATACTGCGATTAATAGAATATTACGAATATTTCTCATTATTGTGAATTTCATTTAAACACAGAATTAATAAATAAATATTAATCATTGATAATCAAGGTATAACACATTAAAAAATAAATAATTAATATTTCAATTCGATGTTTATGGTTAACGATTTTGAAT
The DNA here is from genome assembly GCA_963933585.1 of uncultured Saprospiraceae bacterium. Taxonomy (GTDB): domain Bacteria; phylum Bacteroidota; class Bacteroidia; order Chitinophagales; family Saprospiraceae; genus CAWVWD01. The sequence goes on along the minus strand of CAWVWD010000239.1, from coordinate 5,216 downwards.
GATTTATAGACTTTTAAAGATTTATATTTCGGGGAAAAACTTTAATATTTAAACACATTAAAAGCCGGTTTAATGTGATTTTTTTTCATTTTCATAGCGTAATTTTTCTAAAGTTGTTAAAAATATATGGCCAAGCTAAAGCCGGGATTTTATGAATTTTCAATTTTTAAGCGGAAGCTTGGAGTGATTTGATTACAATATTTACAGTTTTAGAGTAGTAGCCTTGTTTATTATTAAAAATCATCACTATTTAACATTATTAAAATCGGATTCTTCAAATACTATTTTATGTAGTGCGTCGAATTTTGAGTCCGATTAACCGAAGGATGCGGAACAGTTACTAATAATCCAAAGAGTCGTTACAACCCAAATTTCGTTTCTTTCAATTAGATTAACAAATTTTTTTTTCGATTTTTATTAACGTAGCGTAGAATAAATTGACATATTGTTAATATATGGAATAAGAAAGCCAAACAAAAACATCATCAAAAATGATTGTTCCTATTTGGCTTTTATTGATATAAAATCACAGCCGAAGTCATGATTTATATTATGTTATTTCTATTTTAAATGGCGTTACTATTCAGTGATAATATCGTTTTCTTACGGTCTTTTCGATAGTTTAGACTACTATTTTTATCGGTAAAAAACCACCAATATCTATTTCTGTCTAAAGTACAAACGAATCGGAACACCAGTAAAGTCAAATGTTTTACGTAACTGATTTGCTAAGAAGTTCTTATAATCTTGCTTAACGTGTTGCGGATGATTACAAAAGAATGCAAACGCAGGATAATACGTTTTCAATTGCGTGACATACTTAATCTTGATATATTTTCCACGATGTGATGGCGGTTCTTTCAAAGTCATCGCTTGTTCCAACCATTCATTTAGTTTAGAAGTCGTGATTTTTTTTATTCTATTTGCTTGAACCTCCATAGCAATATCCACTGCTTTGAAAATTCTTTGTTTCTCTAATGCTGAAATAAATACAATTGGCACATCCGTAAACGGAGCGATTTTAAATCGCAATTCCTTTTCGTAATCACGTGCTGTATTTGTTTCTTTGTCCATCAAATCCCACTTATTCACCAAGATGACAATACCTTTGTTACGACGAACAGCCAAAGAGAAAATATTCATATCCTGAGATTCGATTCCATCCAAAGCATCCAAGACAATCAAACAAACATCTGCATCATCAATCGCACGAATCGCACGCATAACGCTGTAAAACTCTAAGTTTTCTTCAACTTTATGTTTTTTACGAATTCCCGCGGTATCAATCAATAAAAATTCCTTTCCGTATTGATTATACTTCGTGTGAATAGAGTCTCGAGTCGTTCCAGCAATATCCGTTACGATATTTCTTTCCTCACCAACCAAAGCATTCACCAAAGAAGATTTTCCAGCATTCGGTTGACCAATCACTGCGAACTTTGGTAAATCTGCATCTGTATCTACTTCATCCTCCACAGTTTCTGCTACGGCATCCAGTAAATCACCAGTTCCACTACCAGAAATAGCAGATAAGAAAAACGTATTTTTAAAGCCTAAAGCCCAAAATTCATTTGCTTCCAAATGTCTTCTCGAATTATCCACTTTATTCACAGCCAAGAAAATTGGTTTCTTAGAACGACGCAACATTTCTGTTACCTGCTCATCCAAATCCGTAATTCCCGTTGTAACGTCCACCATGAAAATAATCGCAGCTGCTTCATCCATTGCAATTCTTACTTGCGAACGAACTGCTTTCTCAAAAACATCATTAGAATTTGCCACAAATCCACCAGTATCAATCACTGTGAAATTCTTTCCATTCCAATCTGTCCAACCATACATCCGGTCACGAGTCACACCACTCACATCATCCACAATCGCCTCACGCAAACCGATTAAACGGTTATAAAGCGTTGATTTTCCCACATTTGGTCGCCCAACTATTGCTATAATATTGCTCATTCCTTTTTTATTTAGAAGGTACAAAGTATTAAGGGATTAAGATACAAGGGGAATTTAACTTGTCCCTTAAAACCTCCTCCTTTAAAACCTTAAAACCCATTTATTGATAACCAAAACGTTTCAATGAATCATCATCATCCCGCCAATTATCACTAACTTTCACATTTAAATTTAAAAAAACCTTACTCATCAAAAAGCCTTGAATGCTTTTTCTCGATTCTGTTCCTAATCGTTTTATAGCACTGCCACCTTTTCCTATTAATATAGATTTATGCGTATCTCTACCGACATAAATCGTTGCCCAAATACTCGTCAAATCCTCTTCTTCCTTGAATCTATCCACAATCACTTCACAGTGATATGGAATTTCCTGAGAGTAAAATTTTAAAATAAACTCTCGAATAATTTCCGAAATGAAAAAACGCTCTGATCTATCTGTCAGTTGATCTTTCGGATAATAGGGTGGTGATTCCGGTAAATATTTTACAATATAATTTAATAATTCTTCCGTGTTACGTTTCTTCATCGCAGAAATCGGAAAAACCTCTGTGAAATCCAATCGTTTTGTCCATTTTTGTATCAATTGCAAAATCTCTACAGGTTTTGCTAAATCAACTTTATTAATAATCAAAAACAAAGGCATTTTCACATTTTTCAATCGCTCAAAAATCACTTCCTCTTGATCGAATTTCTCTGTCGTATCCGTCATAAAGATCATCACATCCGCATCCTCAAATGTTTCATGCACAAAGCTATTCATCGTTTCGTGCATCTTGTAAGACGGATCTTTCACAAAACCTGGCGTATCTGAAAACACAATCTGAAAATCTTCATCATTCACAATTCCCAAAATCCGATGGCGAGTAGTTTGTGGTTTATGTGTAATAATAGACAAACGTTCGCCTACTAAAATATTCGCTAAGGTCGATTTCCCAACATTTGGTCGCCCAATAATATTTACAAAACCTGCTTTATGTACCATTTGATTTAACTGTAAATTAACTTGTTCCGAAAATTTCGGAATGAATATGAATGGTTTTACGCTCTAATGTAGTAATATCAATGTTTTGAATTCTGAAATAATTCAAATTGTATTTTACATCTCAAACTGATCGCAAAGGTATTGAAAAAACTTGATACTGTGCTGGTTTCTTGTCTGTGGTTTCTTGTTTTATTTAATATAAAATAGTCATATTAGAATCTTAGAAAAAATCTATGTTAATGTACGCAAATACATTAAATCTATCTTTCGGTTCTATTAAAATGATAAAAATAATTTGTGAAATCATGGTATATAAGATATATTGGGTGCTATTAAATTAGCATAAATAAGAGGAATTTGTCCTAAAGAAAAGGTGAAATCGTAAGAGAAACCGATAACCCGTAACTCGGATTATTTCCGTAAATTTGTCATTTGATAAAAAACATAAAAATCCATGTTATACAGATTAAAAATAAAAGGTGCGAAAAAGCCATCTTACCTATTCGGAACGATGCATTTACAAAGCGACGCAGCATTTACTCATAAATCAATTATATTACAAAAAATAGCTAAATGTGAAGCTTTCGCAACGGAGTTCAAACTCGATGATGCGGACGAATCGAAGGTGGCAGCATATATGAGCTTACCAGAGGATGTTTCGTTAGATAAATTATTATCAAAGAAAAAGTTCAAGGAAATTGATACATTTCTGCAGGATAATTTTCATCTCCCATTAATGGCCTTTAATAAAAGTAAACCGATGGTCATTACTAACTTGGTCACCGCTTCAATCTTCCAAAAAGATATGGAATTAGCATTGGATGTTTTTCTATATCAATACGCCAAAGAACAAGGAAAAGAACTCTTAGGAATAGAAACATTTCAAGAACAATTAGAAATAATGGAAAAAATTCCATTGGATGTTCAAGTAAAATCGTTGAAAGATTTGATTAAAAACTTTGATACTCACCGACAAGAAATGTACGATTTGGCAGAACTTTATGCTAAAGGCAAAACCAAAAAGCTTTATAGATTGGCAAAAAAAGGTGCGAAAGGTTTTCGTAAGATTATAATTTATGATAGGAATGAAATTATGGCCACACGTATTACAAAATTGATAAAGGAAAAGTCAACTTGTATTGCGATTGGGGCTGGACATTTAGAAGGGAAACGTGGCGTTTTGAATATGTTGTGTGCAAATGGGGTGAAGATTAAGAAGTTAACATGATCTAAAGATGATTTTTAAACGTAAATAAGGCTGCTTTTATAAACTTTGCGTTAAGGTTAGTTAGAAATAAAAAATTAAAAAAATTACGTCGGAGTGATGGAATTAAGGGGGTAAATGGGCTAGCGTTAAGCCTTGATTTTGCTTTTTTTTATCAAATTGTAAATCCTAGTTCCCTGTCGGAGGAAAAGAAGCAGGATTTCTAATCGCTGCATATTATCCTGTTTCAATTAAATTCAATGCAAAAACAGGATAATATTTTAAATAAACTCGTCATACAAAATAACTTGGTACGTTTGCCCTTGACGGAAGTCATTATTTCTTTTCCTAATACAACTGGAATTTTCTCAAAACGAAGCGTTAGCAATTTCATAGAATTAAAATCATAAGGTGTTGCAGTCATTGGATGAATACTAATTTATGATAGGATTAGCCTAACAATATTGCTTTGTAGTTGGCATACTTTAGGAGTGAAAACTAAAATGATTAATGAAAATTAAAAGTACCTAAGAATCAATATATTTTCATTTTCATTCTCTATTTATAGGAATAATACTTGCGACAAATGCTGGCTTCTTAAATGTTTAAATCTAATAATTGACCTGGTTTTTGATGACTTAAAATTGGTTAAACCTTATTTAAAAGTTATTTTTAATAAATTTTGAATGCAAGATTAAAAAATACTATCCATTATAAATCAAGTATTTACGCCCTTTTAATAGGACTATAAATTTATCATAGAGATTATAAGAAGTCAACAAAATGAGTCGAAATTGATTTAATACCTAATTATATGAGAATACTGCTTTTCAAAAGTTCCAAAAGGAACAGCAGAATGGAAAATTAGCTAAATCAAAAATATAATGAAACTACTTTTAATCATTGGTACAATCGCTTTTTTTATGATAACAACACCGGAAAAGTATGATTTTGGAACTTCAAAAGCAGGTTCTGATTGGCAGGTTGTAAACGATAATGTGATGGGCGGACGTTCGGCAAGTATAAAGACGCTCACTAAGAATAGTTTACAATTCGAAGGTAATGTCT
>CAWVWD010000238.1:0-6675 GCA_963933585.1 uncultured Saprospiraceae bacterium | reverse complement strand
CGGTATTTTTTGACAAAATATTGCCGATAACTTCGTTAAAATTTATTTTCATAACGATGGCTATGCAAATAAATTCTGCCTCGTTCTCGACAAATTTTGATATAAAATCTACTTGACACTATTAACCTGACTTAGGACTTGAAATCTAAATCAAAGTATAAATATATTTTTGATGTATCTAAAGATTCGTTAATCCGACAGAATCTAACATTTATCTAATTAGTTTCTTTAACAACTCAGTAGTTTGTTGTTTTGGGTTTATTATAGAAAAAGTTAAGAAATTAAAATTGAATTAGCATCGGAATAATAACCACCAATGAATACAGAAGTCAAAAATATACTGGAAAATATACAGCGTTTCTTTTCACAGCGAATCGTGTATCATACGTTAGCTTGGGTGACTTATTTATTGGTTTTTAGCTTATTTCAGTCAAGTGCAGGAACAGGTTCTTATCGGTTTTTCTTTACGAATGAATTAGTGAAGATTGTTTTTTATGCAGCAGGTGTTTATTTCAATATTTTGTATTTAATTCCGAATTATCTTAGCAATAAGAAGTTCTTAATATATTGTGCGTTATTGGTTTTAACAACAATTATTTTGACACCGTTGCAAGTGCTATTTTTGTTTTTAAAAGCGGCAGAATTTCCTGATTATCAATTGACATTAAAAGAAAGTCAACCATGGCTATTTATTCTGACCTTTTTAGTTGTTAGTTTTTCAACTATCTTTAAGATTATATCAGATTGGGCTCGTCATCAGCGAGACCGAAAAGAGTTGCAGACGGAAAGTATGCAATCAGAATTAAGATTTTTGCGCTCGCAAATTAATCCACACTTTTTATTCAATACATTGAATAATTTATATGCTTTGACATTAAAGAAATCGGATAAAGCGCCAGAAATCGTTTTGAAGCTTTCCGAAATGATGCGTTATATGTTATATGAATGTAACGAAAGGCGAGTATTTCTAAGTAAGGAAGTCAGTTATATTCGGAATTATTTAGATTTAGAACGGTTGCGTCAAGGTCGGAATATGGATATTAGTTTTGAAGTCAATGGAAATGTCAGTAACCAAAAAATAGCTCCCTTAATGTTTATCCCGTTTTTGGAAAATAGCTTTAAGCACGGTGCGAGTAACCATTTGTCAGATGGTTTTGTCCATATTAAACTAGACCTCGAAGATAATAAAGTACATTTATTTATTGAAAATAGTAAACCTGAAATTCCTGTGCGACACTCTGGAAAGAAAAGTGGTGGAATCGGTTTAGTGAATGTAAAGCGTCGTTTGAAATTACTTTATCCAGAACAATATCGATTAAAAATAGAAGAACGGCCTGGTTCTTATCAAGTAGATTTGACACTTAGTTTGGACTGGTCTTAATTTGGAGTTGATCCTTTTATGGTAGTAATTTCTATATATTAGAAATAATTCACGATTCATCGTTTTTCCGCAATCACTCGTCTTGAATAATTTTGAGTTATTAATAATATTAGATAATTAGCAAATATAAAAAATAGGTATAGAGCTTATAAAAGTGTAAAGACAGGCGTGAAAATCGTTTTTCGATTAATACTGGAATATCCTTATACCAAAATACCTTTAAACCTTTATACCTTTAAAAATATAAAACAATGGCAAGAGTAATAATAGTAGATGATGAGCCTTTAGCGTTGGATGTAATGGAAACTTATGTGGAGAAGTTACCGAGTTTGGAGTTAGTAGCGAGGTGTGAGAATGCGGTTCAAGCATTTGATGTACTTTCTCGTGAAGAAGTGGATATTATGTTTTTGGATATTCAAATGCCACAATTAACGGGAATCGACTTTTTGAAAAGCCTTTCTAATCCGCCTTTAGTGATTTTTACCACGGCTTATCCGAATTATGCAATTGAAGGTTATGAATTAAATGTAATTGATTATTTATTAAAGCCAATTTCATTTGAACGGTTCATGAAGGCCGTTAATAAGGCTTTGTCACAGTTAGAATTACAGAATGAAACGGTTGCTACTTCTGGAAATTCGGAGGAGAAAGAGGGGGCTGATTTTATTTTTGTGAAAGCGGATAAGAAATTGATTAAGATTAATTATGCTGATATTTTGTATATCGAAGGGTTGAAAGATTATGTGATTATTAAAATGGCTACTTCGAGGGTAATTACTTTACAAACAATGAAAAGTTTGGAAGCAAAATTACCAGCAAATATTTTCAAACGCATTCACCGTTCTTACATTGTTAATTTGGATAAAATTGATGCGGTTATTGGAAATATGGTGGAAGTAGAGAAAAAACACCTGCCGATTGGTAAAAATTATCGAGAAGAATTATTAAATATTGTCAATGAGAATCGATTGTAATTACGTTTGATTATTCAAATGTTTGAGTGTTTGAATGTTGTTTATTATCATTGTATCCACATTTGAACAGTCAAACAATCGAATTCACCGAGATTTCGGGATGACGATAGAATCGTCACAGTCAAACACAATTATATGAAAGTAGTATTTGCTCACCTATTAAATGATTATAGTGGAAGTCCCTTAATTTTGTCGTCTATTATCAAAGGCGTCCGTGAAAAAGGCTACGAGGTAGATTTGTTTACTTGTGGCGAGAATGAAGGTTTTTTATCTAATTTAGAAGTCAATTATTATCATTTTCCGTATCGTTTTTTTGTCAATAAATATGTTCGTTTGGTCGCATTTATGAGTAGCCAAATGGTACTTTTCTTAAAAGTACTTTTTCGTTATTGGAATCAAAAAGACGTGATTATTTATGTCAATACATTATTGCCATTTGGAGCAAGTTTGGCAGGTCGGATATTGAATAAACGAGTCGTCTATCATATCCATGAAATCTCTATTAAACCTCCTGCTTTCAAAACATTATTAAAAACGGTTGCAGAAAAAACAGCAAATACTGCGATTTATGTTTCTAATGATTTAATGCAACAGGAAAAGTTGCCAAGTGTAGCAGGAAAAGTCGTATATAATGGTATTTCTAATGATTTTATAAAAAAAGCAGTAGCCGGACGAAATTCAAAAATAAAAGATGGATTCCGAATTCTGATGCTTTGTTCACTCAAAAATTATAAAGGTGTTCCGGAATTTGTAGGATTGTCGAAACGGTTACCCAAATATGAATTTGAGTTAGTGGTTAATGCGACAAGTACAGAAATTAAAAATTATTTTGGAACAGTTCCCTACCATGAAAATTTAACCATTTATCCTGTTCAAAAAGATGTCCACCCATTTTATCAGCGTGCCGATTTAGTACTTAATTTATCACATCCTGAAACTTGGGTCGAAACCTTCGGAATGACTATTTTGGAAGCGATGTATTATGGTATTCCATGTATTGTTCCCCCTGTCGGCGGACCGATTGAGTTGATTGATGACGGAAAGGAAGGTTTCCGAGTAGATCAGCGAGACTTAGGAAAAGTCATCGAAAAAATAAATCTTATTGCTACCGATAAAGCCCTTTACAATAAACTTTCTGATAGTGCCCTCCAAAAAGCTCAAGCGTTTACAATTGAAAATATGATACACGGAGTATTGAATGCCATTAATGGGAAATAGTTTTATTTTGGAATATTTTCTCATTTTGGGATTTGTTGTTTTTATTCCTATTATAATCAATTGTAAATCAATTGATTATAATAGGAATGGAAATTGACAATATATTACTGTATTACAAGTGACATTGAAACTGTCAATATGTGACATGAAATAATATAAATAATAATTATTGAATTACTTTATTTGAGAATATTGTAATTCTTTAAGACTTATTTTTTTATTACCGTTCAACGCAAAGCAGCATTACGAGAATTTCAAACATTATCAATATGAAAAACTTATTACTACTTCTCTTACTATTTCTTGGGACTTTTGGAACTTCTTATGCACAAGATGTTTCTATTGGTTCAAGTGTAGCTGCCGAACTAATCGTTTGTGGGAACTCAGAAGCTTTTACGATAAACGTAACAAATGACTTCAGTACAACTTTAATAGGGATTTCCTTAAACGTTGTCTTTCCACAAGGTATTTCTTATGAGGCAGGGAGTGTTTCGGAAACGACAACTGCTGCCTATGGCGTCACGGAAAGTAATATTATTGATTTATCTTCTATTACTTTAGCAATTGGAGACCTGCCACAAGACAGTACAGTTTCATTCACCTTTAATGCCGCCGCTGGTTTTGACGCGATTGCTTATCAAAATGCAGGCAATAGTTTTCGTAATAATATAACGGTGAGTTATAATGGTGGAAATACAACGGGACAATCGGATGCATATAATATTTTGTTTGCAGCATTATCAATTACACAAGTTACTCCTATGACAAAAGATGTATTCGTTGGAGGAACCTATACTCGTCAGGTAAAAGTAGTAAATGGTGGTTCTGGAAGCGTAAATACATTTATATTAAATGATATTTATGATAGTATAAAAGTGAAAACGACTGGTACGGATAAAGGAACGTTAAGTGCAGATGGAAGTCAGATTACTTTAACTTCATCAGATTTTACGTCTATTGGAAATGGTGACGGTTGGTTAGATTTGAATGAAAGTATTATCATAAAAGAGACGATTTATGCAATCGGATGTGTGGATGCACAATCTCAACTTTATGCAACTTGGGGATGTGATGGACAATCTACAACAAGTAATGATAAATTTCCATTCACGGATATTTCGTTGTATGCACCGAATATTAAGGCATCAGCAATTCCAAGTTTTAATACATACTTGAATGTAAATACAGCGGATCAACAACAAATTTTGTTAATTAATACAGGTTCAGGGCCAGCGAACGCTTTAGAAGTTGAAGCTTATCAAACGAATGACAATGGTTATGACTTGAATATCTTTTCAAGAATTGATGAAAACAGTGTTCAGTATAAAATTGGAATAAATGGCACATTTACGGCTATTATCCCAACTTCGACGGTCGCAACGACAAGTACAGGAGTATTTTCATGTTTGGGAAGTAATCCAATTGGAAAAGTGGTTTTGGATTTACCTGTTCTACAACCGGGGGATTCGATGTATATCGTTTGGGATAGTTACACTTGTGATAATATTACAGAATGCGGAAGTGTCGATTTAATCGGTTGGGATTATAAAGTATCTTATACGGATATGTGTGCTCAAGATAATTATGTTCAAGATAACGAAGAAGGGCAAAAACCACAAAAGAAAGGTTTTTCTGTATTTTCAGAATATCCAACGGATTTAGCGGACGGACAAGCAGGCGAGTTTGCTTTCCGATTGACAGATGCTTCTTTCGAAATGCCTTTGACCGGACATAATCCTTATCTCGCTGTAAAATTTACGATTCCAAATGGTTTACTTTGGTCTGGAAGTAATAGTGATTTAAAATATATTGGTGGAAATACAGAATGGACACCTTCTTATGTAACGTATACAAATGGTGTTTTGGAAGCTCAATATGCTTTCCCGAAACCATTTGATTTATTGAACTCAGAATTTCAATTGGATTTGACAGGCGATTGTGCGACAGGAAGTAACGGGTCGTTAGCCGTTGATATGCAATTATTTTTCGTAATGGATGGTAGCGATGCAACAGGAGAAGTAACAAGCTACGTTTTGACGGATTCGTTAGGGGAAATATTAGAGATTGCAAATACACCAACTTTTACAGGTTTGACAACTACGGACTATGGAAGTTATGTGGTAAATTATGAAACGGCAACTGGCGTAACGGGCTTAATAATCGGTCAAAATATTTTAAATGTAAGCAGTTCTGGTTGTTTGAATATTTCTGATCCGCATAGTTTTAGAATTTGTCCGTTGGGTTTACCAATAACGCCAACGATTTGTAATTATACAGGCGTGACTGATGTTACCTTATCGGAAACAGGCGGTAGCAATGCAGCGGGAGAAACAACAAGTTACGTGTTGACAGATTTGTCAGGACAAATATTAACAATAGAAAATACGCCAACTTTTACAGGTTTGACAGCTACGGATTACGGCAGTTATGCGGTAAGTTATGAAACGGTAAGTGGTATAACAGGTCTAACGATTGGTCAGAATATTTTAGATGTAAGCAGTTCGGGCTGTTTTAATATTTCAGCACCGTATAGTTTCAGAATTTGTACGTTGGGTCTACCCACAACGCCAACGATTTGTAATTATGCAGGCGTAACGGATGTTACCTTATCAGAAACAGGCGGTAGCAATGCAGCGGGAGAAACAACAAGTTACGTGTTGACAGATTTGTCAGGACAAATATTAACAATAGAAAATACGCCAACTTTTACGGGTTTGACAGCCACGGATTACGGCAGTTATGCGGTAAGTTATGATACCACAGGTACCGTAACTGGTTTAGCAATTGGTCAGAATATTACAAATGTAAGCAGTTCTGGCTGTTTTAATATCTCTGCGCCGTACAGCTTCAGAATTTGTTTATTGGGTTTGCCAGTAACATCAACGACCTGTAATTATACAGGTGTAACTAATGTTACTTTGTCGAAATCAGGCGGTAGTAATGCAGCAGGAGAAACCACAAGCTATGTTTTGACGGATTTGTCAGGACAAATATTAGCAGTAGAAAATATACCAACTTTTACGAGTTTGACAACCACAGATTATGGTAGTTATGCGGTAAGTTATGATACCACAGGTACCGTAACTGGTTTAGCAATTGGTC
>CAWVWD010000237.1:0-6751 GCA_963933585.1 uncultured Saprospiraceae bacterium | reverse complement strand
CGATTTACAGAATATTTAATTTTTTCAAGATATAATTTTTCAAAAATGTATAGTAGTATGAATCAAAATAATAAATATCTCCTGAGTATATTCCAAGTAATAAGCTGTCACCTTGTCTTCCTAAAGTTGTAGTGTTCGCATTTGAAAAAAAAACTTTAGAGAAGATATTCAAATCAGTCGAAGAAATTATAGAAATACCATTTTTTAACCTCATATCTGCATACGAAATTTAGACCACAGTGAAACTTTAAATAAATACAGAAGTTATCGAAAAACCTAAAATTTTATCGATTAATGCTTTGATACTAAAATCAAAATCTCGACATTTACTTAAATTTTAAAACACTGTTTTACTATATGAAACACACAAACGAAGAATTAGCACTTATCTTAGATTCTGCGGCAGAAAATGCCAAAGCAACTGCACAAATTAGCAACTCACAAGCCATTACAATTGAAGATGCTTACGCAATTCAAGCAACTTCTATCGCTCAACGTTACAAGCGAGGTGAAAAATTGGTTGGTTTAAAACTTGGTTTTACGAGTAAAGCGAAGATGGAACAAATGGGCGTTCACGATATGATTTGGGGACGACTAACGGATGATATGCAGTACCAAAATGGGGATGATTTACCAAAATCAAAGTTCATTCATCCTCGTGCTGAACCTGAAATCGCTTTCCTTATCAAAGAAGATATTACAAAAGAATTGACTTTAGAAACTGCGCCAAACTTCATCGAAGGAATCGCTGGAGCAATTGAAATTATTGATTCTCGCTATGAAAATTTCAAATTTTCGTTGGAAGATGTCGTTGCAGATAACTGTTCTTCTACCGGTTTTGTAATCGGTGATTGGCTTTCGCCAAATACGAATCTTTCAGATTTGAAAATTGAACTAAAAGTTAATGGTGAAACCGTTCAAGAAGGTTCTTCAAATGCAATTTTGGGCAATCCTTGGGAATCTGTGATTGCTGCAGCGAGATTGAGTCTGCAGTATAATGAACCTTTGAAAAAAGGAATGATTCTTTTGGCTGGAGCAGCAACTTCTGCCGTTTTTGTTCAAGTTGGACAAACAGTAGAAGCGAAAATTGAAGGTCTTGGGAATATAAAATTAGACGTGAAATAATAAATTAAAACCAAAAATAAAACCGTCATTCCGACGCAGGTCGGAATCTCCTAAAGGCAACGGCTCAATATTCAGAAAACTACATTTTTATGTTGCAGGAAGCTGAAAATTTATTCCGTTACCGTTTGGAGATACTGAAATAAGTTCAGCATGACGGAAAGGTTGGAGTGGAAAACCATGAAATACAACGGCTCAATACAAAAGGCATTCAAAATTTTGGAACGATTCACTTTGGAAAAACCAGAATGGGGCGTAACGGAATTGGCGAAAGCCGTCGGTTCTAATAAAAGTACAATATATCGAATGTTGGCAACTTTGGAACAGTTGGGAGTAATTCGTCAAAATACAGATTCCGATAAATATAGCTTGGGCTTAAAGTTGTTTGAACTCGGAAATCGAGTAAAAATACATGCCTCATTTATCAAACAAACACATTCAGAATTGGAAAAAGTCGCCGAAGATATTCGAGAAACCGTGCATTTGGCGATTTTAAAAAACAATCAAGTCTTTTATATTGATAAAGCCGAAAGTCCGCAAGGTTTGGCAATGAGTACGAATATTGGTACCTATCGAGCGGCTCACGCAACAAGTTTAGGAAAGGTACTTTTAGCATTTATACCTAACTCATCACTTGAAGTAAGTATCAATAAGTTATTGATTAATAATAGTTTACCAAAAATTACAAATCACACCATAACCGAAAAATCAACTTTAATCACCGCTTTACAGAAAGTAAAAAACCAGGGCTATGCGATTGATAGAGAAGAGTTTGAAATTGGTTTAATCTGCGTTGCTATTCCTGTTTTTAATCAAAAAAATGAAGTTGTAGCGAGTTTGAGTGCTTCGGGCCCTGCGAATCGATTTGAGGAAGCGGAGATTGAAAAATATGTTGGGATTCTGAAAAATGGTGCGGATGCGATTCGGTTGAAAATTGGAAACTTTAGCATTTGATTTTTCGACAGGATTTATAAGATAAAATAGGATTGGCTTTTTACACCTTCATTGTTTTCTAATCTCAAAATGCTATGAAATTTTAGAAATCCTATTGAAAGAAAGATTATGAATTATTTAGAAAGCGTCACAAAGCAGTTTGAGTATTATAAAATGCTTGGCGATAAAACATTCGGGCAATTGACGGAAGCCGATTTACTTTGGCAATACAATGAATCGAGTAATTCGATTGCGATAATTGTCAAACATCTTTGGGGAAATATGTTATCTCGATGGACAGACTTTTTGACGACCGACGGTGAAAAGACGTGGCGAAAACGAGACGAAGAGTTTGGGGCAGACCTTAAAACGAAAGCAGACCTTTTAAAAAAATGGGAAGCTGGTTGGGCATGTTTATTTTCAACTTTGGAAACCATAAATGAAGCGAATTTCGACCAAATTATTTATATCCGAAACCAAGGTCACACGATTACAGAAGCGATAAATCGACAATTAGCACATTACGCGTATCATGTGGGACAAATTGTATTTATTGGCAAAATGATTCAAAGTGAAGATTGGCAAAGTTTATCGATTCCAAAAGGTAATTCAAAGACATATAATACAGAAAAATTCGCACAAGAAAAGAAACGAGGACACTTTACAGATGAGTTTTTGACGGCTGAGAAATAACACAAAATCTAAAACAAAAAACTAACAGAAAAATGAAATATACAACAATTCATTACCACAGTTATTTAGAGTTAGACAAAATTCTAAACGCTCAAACTTTGCGGAGTGCGGAGTTAGAAACCCCTGCACACGAAGAGATGCTTTTTATCATTACACATCAAGCATATGAATTATGGTTTAAGCAAATTATACACGAATTAGGTTCGGTGCATAAAATGTTTCAGAACGATAATATTGATGAAAAAAGCATTGGTACGGTCATCGGTCGTTTGAAACGAATTGAGGAAATTTTGAAATTGTTGATTCAACAAATTGGGATTATGGAAACGATGACTCCATTGGATTTCTTGGACTTTCGGGCCTATTTATTCCCTGCTTCGGGTTTTCAAAGTTTTCAATTTAGAGTCGTAGAGGCGATGTTAGGCTTGCCAGAACAAAAGCGATTGACCTATAATAACCATCATTATGCTTCCGTTTTTCCAGAAAATCAACAAAAAGTATTATCGGATATTTATGAAAATGGGACATTTTTCGAGGCGATTGAAAGTTGGTTAGAGCGAATTCCATTTATCAAATTTGGCGATTTTCACTTTTTAAGACATTATGAAGCTGCGGTTGAACGGATGTTAGAAAAGGAAAAAGCGGCAATTATGGCTTCAGATTATTTGAGCGATAAAAATAAAGAAATGCGTTTGAAAATGTTGGGCGACACGGACACTTATTTTCAGTCAGTTTTGAATAAAGACGCACACGATGCAATGATAGAAACAGGCGAATTACGGTTGTCTTATAAGGCAACGGTTGCGGCATTATTTATCAAATTATACCGTGACGAACCGATTTTACATTTGCCGTATCAACTTTTGTGTAACCTCACCGACATTGATGAATTATTAACAACTTGGCGTCATCGTCACGCTCAAATGGTGATGCGAATGTTAGGTAATAAAGTAGGGACAGGCGGCTCATCTGGTCACTCTTATTTACAAGCAACGGCTTTGCAGCACCACATTTTTAAGGATTTTCATAATATTTCTACGTTATTGATTCCTCGTTCGGAATTACCTGATTTACCAAAAGAAATGAAGGAACAACTTGGATTTTCATTTACGCAAAAATAAGTAGAAAACGTGTCGGTTCTTAAAATCGGCACAGTTTAATTTCCAAAACCAACCTCTAAATGCTTCAATTCTTTTAAAAAATTAGTTTTGAGGTATTCGTGTTGCGCCATCAAAACCTTATCGCCATCATTATTTTTGTGTAAATAAATTTGATGATTTAAACTTTCAACTTATTCTAAAATGTCAGTGATACGTATGATTTTTTGAGGTTAATTTTGTTTTCCATTTTTTGATTTTAACATTAGATTTATGAAAAAAATATTTATTTTATTAATAATTATCGGCATTTCTAATCAATTATTAAGTCAAAAATATGGTTTCAAACGCGATCAATACGATGAGTTTATCTACGGTTTAACCGTTCCAAAACTCAAAAACATCAAATCGATTGCCGACTATTATAAAATAGAAGAAAGCGAAATTTATCAATTCAACCGACGTTTTGAGAATACTAATTTGGCATATCAAAAAGGACAAATTGTTTATTTGCCTGCAGGCACTTTATTAGATAATAAAAACATCGCTTTTGAAACGTTACAACAGTTTTATAAACCTTTACCAATTTATAAAATTGATAATTCACTTTCCTTTCCTTTCAAAGATACTTTGGCTGAACCTATTTTAATTTCAAATGCTTTAATTGCCGATTATTTATTGACAGATACGGCGACTTTCCGTACTTGGAATTGTGCTTACGCTATTGCTAAAATTGATTTAGGAGACAATTATGTCGGTTTTATAATGAAAGACGTGGCATATCAAAATTCAGAAATTTACCTTTATGTTTATTTTTACAGCGATTTTTTGAGGCGAATTCAAATTAGCGGAGTTTTGAGCGGAGATGGCGGACACGAGTTTATAAATGCGACTTTCAAAGATTATGACAATGATGGCGTTGCAGAAATTCTGGTAAAAACAGCATATGAAAATTATAACTATGAAGCTGTTTATATCGGTAGTAATTCATTTCTTAATTATAATATGAATAGGTTTCAAACAGATAAGCAAACGTATAAATTGTACAAAATAGTAGATGGAAATTATTTGAATGTACCGATGGAATTGATTTTAAAAGATTAAAAAGGATACTTTCTAGGTCCGATTTTCAAGGTGTAAGTGGTACCGTAATTTCGCCTTAAAGGTTGGATATTTTAAATTCTGTAGATCATAATTAATAAGGGAACAAACCAAAGAGTTAGGTATAATTTTATCATCTATGCGACAACCTGCCAATGCAATTATTACCAATATAAATTTATTATTAGATGATAAAGTAAAAGAATTATTATCTCATTTTGATGGTTAATTTTTCACGTTAACAAATGAAAAAATAAAATACTGAAAAAATGCAAATAGAAAACTACATAAACGGTGAACTAATCGCACCAATTGACAACGAATATTTGGACGTTTACAATCCTGCATCGGGCGAAGTTTACGCACAAGCACCGGATTCGACAGAAGCCGATATTAAGGCAGCCGTTGAAGCGGCAAAAGCCGCTTTTCCGTCTTGGTCAAAAACGAATATTGAAACTCGACACCATTATTTAGCGAAGATTGCGGACTTGATTGAAAGCCGTTTGGACGAGTTGGCAATGGCGGAAAGTGTGGATAATGGCAAGCCGTTTTGGTTGGCGAAAGCCGTTGATATTCCCCGTGCTTCAAGCAATTTTCGATTTTTTGCAACGGCAATTATGCAGTTTGCTTCGGAGTCTCATGAGATGGTTGGCAAAGCGATAAACTATACATTGCGACATCCGTTAGGCGTCGTCGGTTGTATTTCTCCTTGGAATTTGCCGCTGTATTTATTCACTTGGAAAATCGCTCCAGCGTTAGCCGCAGGAAATACAGTAGTTGCAAAACCATCAGAAGTTACCCCAATGACGGCTTATTTGTTATCTAAAATTTGCATCGAAGCTGGTTTACCGAAAGGCGTTTTAAATATCGTTCACGGTTTAGGACACAAAACTGGTGCGGCAATGAGTTCGCATCCAAATATTAAAGCCATTTCTTTTACTGGAAGTACGAAAGTTGGAGCAGAAATCGCGAGAGTTGCTGCGCCGAAATTCAAAAAATTATCATTAGAAATGGGTGGAAAAAACCCAAATATCATTTTTGCAGATTGTAATTATGAAAAAATGTTAAAAACGACGATTCGGTCTTCCTTTGCGAATCAAGGTCAAATTTGCCTTTGTGGTTCAAGAATATTTGTCGAAAGACCGATTTACGATAAGTTCAAAAATGACTTCGTAAATTGGGCAAAAGGAATGAAAGTTGGGCATCCGTTGGCGGAAGGAACAAAAGTCGGTGCAATTGTTTCGAAGCCACATTATGAAAAAATATTGTCGTATATTGAATTGGCAAAAGAAGAAGGAGGAACGATTCTTTGTGGTGGAAAAGCAGTTTTTCCAAAAGGTTACGAAAATGGTTTATACATCGAACCGACAATTATTGAAGGCTTATCGCCGGGTTGCAGAACGAATCAAGAAGAGATTTTTGGGCCAGTCGTCACGATTACGCCTTTCGATACGGAGGAAGAGGTTTTGGCTTACGCCAATACGATAGATTACGGTTTGTCCGCTACACTTTGGACAGAAAACCTAACTCGAACGCATCGAATGGCTTCCGAGATCGAAGCTGGAATTGTTTGGGTCAATACTTGGCTTTTACGAGATTTGCGAACACCTTTCGGTGGTGTGAAAAGTTCAGGAGTTGGACGAGAAGGTGGCTTTGAAGCCTTGAGATTTTTTACAGAACCTAAGAATGTTTGCATAGAATATTAACCGTAGGGCAAACGGCATTGCCTTTGCCCCATATTCGAAACCAGAAAAGGCAAACGGTATTGCCGTTGCCTCATATTCGAAACCAGAAAAGGCAAAGGC
>CAWVWD010000236.1:0-6822 GCA_963933585.1 uncultured Saprospiraceae bacterium | reverse complement strand
AAAATGGTAATTGAATTAAAATGATTATTCTTTTCTAAAGAATCCACGTATTGGAAGAGCGATTTTCGATGACGAAATAGAACGACTAAGTTCTTTTCATCTGCTTTTTGTTTTTTTCCAAATTCTGCATTTGTCAAGAAAATAGGCTTATCGTTGATATAGATTTTGTACATTTGCGACTGTTTTTTTAAAGATTTTAAATTAATGATGTGTTATAATAATGCATTATTTATCGAACAAAGTTAAGAGAAAATTACTTTTCAATCTTATGAATCATACATCATCATCAATCGCACGCAAATTATTAGAAATTAAGGCAATTCAACTGAGTCCTGAACAGCCGTTCACTTGGGCATCCGGTATACTTTCACCAATTTATTGCGATAATCGATTATCGCTATCTTATCCGGAAGTTAGAAATCTAATCAAAGAATCATTGGCGGAAGCTGCTATGTCATTTGGCGAGTTTGATGTTGTTGCAGGTGTTGCGACAGCAGGAATTCCTCATGGTGCTTTGGTTGCGGATGCTTTAGGGAAACCGTTTATTTACGTCAGAAGTAAGCCGAAAGGTCACGGAATGCAAAACCTTATCGAAGGTGAAATTCCTGACGGTAAGAAGGTTTTGGTCGTAGAGGATTTGATTTCAACTGGCGGAAGTAGCGCGAAAGCAATCAACGCATTGAAAGAAAATGGAGCGATTGTGATTGGAGCGATTGCTATTTTTACTTACGGTTTTGATAAAGCAGTTAAAACTTTTAAGGAAGTAGATTGTCCTTTTGTAACACTAAGTAATTACGATGATTTATTGGAAGAAGCGGTAAAAATGAATTACATCTCGTCCGATATTTTAGAAACATTACAATCGTGGAAAAAATCACCTTCTACTTGGAAAGGGATTTAAGTTGATTACTACTAGAACTGTGTCGATTGTAAAAATTGATACAGTTCAGAATACGGAGTCAAACCATATTTTAAAATAAACTCATAAGAAATTACCGAAAATGGAAATACTTAAACAGCCTGTAATTACTCCTGAATCAGAAGCGTTCATGTTTGAATACTTGAAAAATGCTTCTCCGACTGGCTTCGAAATGCCCGGTCAAAAGCTTTGGTTAGAATATCTTAAACCATATATTGACGAATATCATGTGGATAATTACGGTACAACTTATGGTGTAATTAATCCTGGTACAGGTTATCGAGTGGTCATCGAAGCACACGCTGACGAAATTGCTTGGTATGTGCATCATATTTCGAGCGATGGTTATATTTCTGTTATTAGAAATGGTGGTTCTGATCATGTGATTGCAGTTTCCAAAAGAGTGAATATTCATACCAAAAAAGGTATCATTAGAGGTGTCTTTGGTTGGCCTGCAATTCATACTCGCCGAGGCGATAGAGCGAAATTAAGACCAGAAATCGATAATATTTTTATTGATATTGGTGCAAAATCGAAAGAGGAAGCGAATGAAATGGGCGTTCATGTGGGTTGCGTGATTACGTATCCAGATGAATTGGAATTGATGAATGATCGCTTTTATTGTGGTCGTGCATTGGATAACAGAATCGGTGGATTTTGTATTGCTCAAGTTGCGAGATTGATAAAAGAAAATAATATTGAATTACCGTTTTCATTATATATCGTCAACGCTGTTCAAGAGGAAGTTGGTTTGAAAGGTGCCGCAATGGTTACTGATGCTATAAAACCTCATGTTGCGATTGTGACAGATGTCTGTCACGATACCTCAACACCTTTGATGGATAAGAAGAAATTCGGCGATGTGAAAGCTGGTTCTGGTCCGGAATTAACGGTTGCTCCAGCGGTTCATAATATATTATTGAACTTGATTATGGAAACGGCGGAGGAAAATGAAATTATTTTCCAAAGAGCTGCTTCTTCAAGAATCACGGGAACGGATACGGATGCCTTCGCTTATTCAAATGCTGGTGTTCCTTCTGCATTGATTTCCATTCCATTGAAATATATGCACACAACGGTTGAAATGGCGCATAAAGCAGATGTTGAAAGTGTGACAAGATTGATTTTAGGAAGTTTAATGAAACTTGAAAAAGATCATAATTTCAAATACTTTTAATTGAATTGTGAATTATCAATTGTGAACTGTTAATTAATCGCTCTGATGTGAAAAATCGTGAAATACGATAGAACGAATTAATTAACAATTCACAGTTCACAATTACTCTTCTCTCTCAAAAGTAAAATTTCCATTTGGTTGAATGAACGTTGCCTTAACGGATTTCTCCTCTTCGATTGTAAACTTCACACTGTAACCTTCCAGAATTTCCAAATTAAAATGATGTTCTTTATAAGGAACTAATGAGTAGGTTGGCTGTCCGGGAATCGTTATCATCAATACACCATTTTTGGTTTCTACCGTCGCGGATTGTTTGGCTGCGGCAAAGGTATATTTACCTTCATAGATTTTTAAATTAGCTTCCGAAACGTCCATTTCCATTGGTAACTTATTGAAAATGATTGGTTTACCTAACGATGGTTCAAGCGGAGCGGAAAGCTCTGTGATATCGGCATTTGTATTCATGTGAAACTGAATTTTTAGTTCGCCAACAGCAGCACCTAATTTGAAAATATCAAAATGATAATGTTCAAAATCTACTTCTTCACTATTCATTAAACCGACTAAATTTCCATCCTTTTCTTGAATTTCAATAATTCCATAACCTTTATGTTCGTACTTTCCGGTGTACTCTTTTAAGTCAAAAGAAGGTCTTGTGCCTTTGCGTTGAATGATGTCTTCTGTTTCGGTTTCTACCTTTGAGGCTTCCAATATTTCCCTCCGTTTTTCTAATAAGATGCCATTCCAATCCTTCGTCTCTCCACCTAATAATCTATCAATAACATCATTACGAATCGCACTATTAAGAGCTGTTCCATTCATATTTGTCATGACTACAACACCGATTCCATCACGAGGCATAAAGCAAACAGAAGTCGTAAAACCATCAATATTTCCGCCATGTTCCACCCGTAACTTTCCACGATAAGAGGTCAACATCCAAGCTAAGCCATAACTGCTATAATATATTTCGTCGTAATTAATCTCGCCTGGCATGACCATTTGTGGTTTATACATTTCTTTCAGTGAACCAGCCGAAAGGATTTCCTTTCCATCAAATTTTCCTTCATTCAAAAGTAATTGCAACCATTTTGCCATATCTTCTGCATTAGAATTAATTGAACCGGCTGGGCCGATAGCATCAATGTTTCTAAAGTCTATCTTTTCTAATTGTCCCTCTTTTTCGTTATATGGCAACGCATGATTCTTAACTTTCTTAGAATCCTCTACCGAGAAATTGGTCGCATTCATTCCTAAAGGCGTGAAAATTTTTCGTTTTACAGTCTCTTCCCAAGATTCCTTTTCTATTTGTCCGACCAGATAACCGGCCGTCATATACATCAAGTTTTGATATTGCCAAGTTTCACGTAATTCAGCCGTTGGCTCGAGATAACGCAAACGATTATATAAACCTTCTCTAGAATCTTTAGAACCATACCAAACCAAATCATGTCGAGGTAAGCCGGAACGATGTGATAATAAATCACGAGGTGTAATATTTTTAGTCGCATAATCATCGTATAATTTAAAGTTGGGAAGATATGAAATGACCGATTTGTTCAAATCCAATTTCTTTTCGTCAACCAATTGCATGACAGATGCAGCTGTAAAAGCTTTGGAAGATGAACCGATTGCAAATAGCGTTTTTTTATCTGCTTTTCTTTTTTTAGCGACATCTGCGTAACCATAACCTTTCACCAGAATGACTTCTCCATCTTTAACAATGGCAATTCCGGCACCAGGAACATTCCAGTCTTTCAGTGCAGACTCTACGAATTTATCAAATCCTTTTAGTGGATTATTTTTCTTTTGAGCATTAGAAAGCAAAGGCTGGAATAACAAACCTATTGCGATAAGCAAACGAATAGAATGGCTAAATTTATTTTTCATAAGTTGATTTTTGTTGGTTTTGTAAATACTTTTTGATTGTCAATCAATTTATAATACCCTTTGTATTTATGTTTTATGGCGTCAAATAACGAGAAAAATCGTCATCTATAACAATAGTCAATATAAAATCTTAAAGGTTAATTTTTTTAATACAAACTTCGATTTTTGATAGATTAAGTGATATTTTATCGAAGAAATAAGATCCTTTCCGTGAAAAATACAAGAAATCATTATTTTTTTTAGAAATTAGCAATCCGAAACCAATAAACTACTTATGAATAAACTTTCCTTTTGGACAAAAATCTTTTATGGATATGGAAATGTTGGTAACGCTGTAAAAACAGTTGTTTTCAGTACATTTCTATTTTTCTATTATAATCAGATTTTGGGACTTTCTGGAAAGATGTGTGGAACAGCCTTATTGATAGCGTTGTGTTTTGACGCGATTAATGATCCATTAATTGGAATTTGGTCGGACAAAATGTATTCTAAAAAGTGGGGAAAACGTTTGCCATTAATGCTTGTCGGTGGTTTGCCATTTGCCATTTCGTTATTTTTCCTTTTTATTCCTCCCGATGGCTTATCCGAAATGTGGTTATTTAGTTGGTTCATCTTTTTTGCTATTTTTACTCGAACAACGCAAACTTTTTTTCAAATCCCATACCTCTCATTGGGGGCAGAATTGACAGATGATTATGCCGAACGATCTGAATTATACAGTTATGTTCAGTTTTTTGGATTTGTAGGAAATGTATCTGTTGCCGGAGCTGGTTTCGTGTTTTTCTTTCACAGTACACCAGAATACCAAAATGGAATGCTTAATGAAGGGATGTATCCATGGTTTGGTTTATACGCATCGATATTGATTTTGCTAAGTACTTATGGTTCTATATTTGGAGCGAGAAAGGCAATTTTGGAACGTACGAATAGCGGAACAATAACCACATTTGAAGGGAATTTTTATAAGAATATAAAAGATGTTATTAATAACAAATCCTTTCGAAATATTATCATTGGATTATCAATACTGATGATAGTAAATGCCACCGGAGAAATTCTTTCAACTTATCTTTTTATTCACTTTTGGGGATTCAAACCAGAAAATATCGTGCTGTATTTAGCCTTTCCATTTTTTATAGGTTTAGGAATTGCTTTATGGATTTCACCAAAAACAGTGAAGTGGTTTGACAAAAAATATACATTGATTTATAGTAATCTTGCCGTTTGGATAATTACGACGATTCTTATCGGATTAAAATTACTAAATATTATTCCGGATACAGAGATTGCTTATATTATTACATTAATGGTTGGCGTTGGTTTAATTAATATTTTTGCACCATTAATATTGATTACGATTAATTCCATATTTGCAGATATTGCGGACGAAGTGAAGTATGAATCGGCTTCTCAAAAAACAGGTACATTATTTTCCATAAGAGCTTTGTTATCCAAAATTGCAACTGGTATCGGTAGTTTCTTTGCAGGTTTTCTATTAGATGCGATTCAGTTTCCTGAAAATGCAGAAATGGGAAGTGTCGCCGAATCGGTGACGTATAATTTAGGAGTCGTTGCTGGGCCACTGTTAGCTGTTATTGGTTTAATTCCGATTATTTTCTTTTTAAGATATAAAATTGATAGGAGACGATTTGAAGAAATTAGAAAAGGGATTCGTAAACAAGAACGATAATTTTATTTTTAGAGAATAGTAAATAAATAACGTATCCCAATTTTCCGAAACTTAATTGCTTAATTGCTTAATTGCTTAATTGCGGTGCGAACGGACAGGTTATTTTTATTTTAGACGAAAAAAAAATGCAGATATAGCTATAATTATAGTGACTATTTTTAACGAAATAGGAAGTAAAATGGGCAGGTTATTTTTTCTGTTTCCTTAATTGATTGCCAATAAATGAAAAGCCATTTACCACGGTGTAAATGGCTTTTCTGATATTAGATTTTCAAAATAAATCTTGCATATACTCAAAAATAAAAACGTCCTTAGTAGCCGGCATTTTGCTGTAAATTAGGGTTTGCACCTAAATCTGATGAAGGAATTGGAAAAATATTATATTTTTCATTTACATCATTTCCTTCCTTTGTCCCACCTTTCCAAGTCCAATTATAACCAGCTGTGAATTTACCAAAACGAATTAGATCCGTTCTACGGTGACATTCCCAGTATAGTTCTCTGGAGCGTTCGTCCAATAAAAATGGCAAATCTAAATCTGCCATGGTAATATTTCCCATTGTACTTCCATAAGCACGATTTCGCAAGTCATTAATATAACCGACTGCTGTCGCCATATCGCCACCTGTTCCACCTCTTACAACGGCTTCTGCATACATCAAATAAGCATCCGCCAGACGGAACATTGGAAAATCTGTATCAGGAAAAGTAAGGTTAGAGCCATTTACTCCTGCTGAGGTTTTATTAGAGTATTTTGTAATAGCCCAACCGTGTGTAAAATTAGCGACAGACTCAATTTCTAATGTTTGTCCTTGAGTAAAAAACATTTTTCGACTATCCGTATTAGAAGGTATTGTGTCGAATTTTGCCACAAATTCCTTCGTTGTACGAGTTCCACCCCAGCCATTATCTACGCCATAATCACCTGCGGACATTGCTCCGCCGACTGCGGCATGAACAAGGAAAGTCATTCCGCCCCAAGTACGAGTTGCTGTTCCGTCAAAATTTATAGGAAAAATAATCTCATTGGAATTATGATTGTCAGCCATAAATAAGTGAGCATAAGTTGGTTCTAAAGTGTAACCGGCATCAATTATTTTTTTAGAATAAGTAACTGCTTCTGTATATTTTTCCACGCCAATATAA
>CAWVWD010000235.1:0-6858 GCA_963933585.1 uncultured Saprospiraceae bacterium | reverse complement strand
TGAGATTAATGCCGATTTAATATTTTATACCCTTTACGGACATTTATCGCCAATTTCCAAAGATTTAAAAGCTGGTCAAACAGTTAAAAAAGGGGAAGAAATTGCGACTATCGGTACGTTTCCACAAAACGGAAATTGGGCAGAACATCTACATTTTCAAGTGATTTTGGACATGTTGGGACAGAACGGTGATTTCTTTGGAGTTTGTACGCCGAATGATAAAGCAGTTTGGTTGAGTATTTGTCCGAATCCTTGCGTGCCGGGTGCTTCAGCTGCCATTTTTGATGATAATGCGGCAACTGAAGCAGCCGCTACAGGGAACGAAATATTTGATAAACGGCAAAATTATTTAGGCAAAAACTTAAGTCTTTCTTACAAAAAACCGTTGCATATTGTTCGGGCGTACAAGCAATATTTGTATGATGAAAATGGGCGACGATATTTGGATACGGTAAATAATGTGCCGCATATTGGGCATCAGCATCCGAAAGTAGTTCGAGCAGCGAAACGACAAATGGAAGTTTTGAATACAAACACTCGTTATTTGCATGAAAATGTGGTGAATTATGCAGAAGCATTATTGGCAACTTTTCCGCCTGAATTATGTGTTTGTTATTTTGTGAATTCGGGAAGTGAAGCGAATGAGTTGGCATTGAGAATGGCAAAAATCGTTAGTAATCAAGAAGATATGATTGCGCTGGAAGTTGGTTATCATGGAAATACGAATGAAACGATTGCGATAAGTAGTTATAAATTTGATTCAAAAGGTGGCAATGGAAAGCCTAAAAAAACGCATATTGTTCCAATGCCGGACACTTATCGAGGCGAATATAAAGCCGTAGAAACAGCGGGGAAATTATACGCAAAATCCATTCAAACGGCGATTGAAAATATTCAAAATCAAGGTCGAAATATCGCAGGTTTTATTTGCGAAAGTATTTTGAGTTGTGGCGGACAAATTGTTTTGCCACCGAATTATTTAAAAACCGCTTATGAATTCGTGCGAGAATCAGGCGGTGTTTGTATAGCGGATGAAGTACAAGTTGGTTTCGGTAGAGTAGGTGCGACGTTTTGGGGGTTTGAACTACAAGACGTTGTGCCGGATATTGTGACAATGGGTAAACCGATTGGAAATGGACATCCGTTAGCGGCTGTGGTGACGACTCGAAAAATTGCGGAAGCGTTTGATAATGGGATGGAATATTTTAATACATTTGGTGGAAATCCTGTTTCGTGTGCAATCGGTCAAGCGGTTTTAGAAGTCATTCAAACGGAAGAATTACAAGAAAATGCGTTGAATATTGGTAATTATTTAAAATCAAAATTAGAAATCCTGAAAGATAAATTTTTAATTATTGGCGATGTTCGTGGTCACGGTTTATTTCTTGGAATTGAATTAGTGAAAGATAGGAAAACGCTTGAGCCTGCGGAATATGAAGCGGCTTATATCGCGAATCGAATGAAGGAAAATGCTATTTTGATGAGCACCGATGGTGTTTTTCATAATGTTTTGAAGATTAAACCGCCGATGTGTTTTAGTCGGAAAGATGCAGATTTTTTGGTAGGAACATTGGAGAATATTTTGAGTGAAAGTGAAAATATAAATATAAATTCAAAAAATCAATAAAAGACCGTCATTCTAATTCCGAGGACTCGGGAGAATATTCGAAAGGTAACGGCTCAATATGTTGACTTTCACCAATTAAAAAGCTGGCAACTTTTTGAATATTGTATTTTTATGCTTCCGTTATTGCGGTATACGCTGCAATGACGGAAGCGTTTGGTTTCTATTTTCACTTTCATCTCAATTGTCACTTTTACGTCACTCCTCTTTCCGCAATCGCCTTAATTTGTTCTTCCAAAAGAGCAATGACTTCGTTATCATTGTGTTTCGTCCTATCAATTGGAGGAAGAATCGTACAGGTGATTTTGCGTCCGAAAGGGACTGGAGTTAAACCGTATTTTTCGATATGCCAAAAATTCTCTAACGCAATAGGAACAACGGTTGCGTCCGGCATATCACGTAACATAACTTTCAATCCAATTGGCTTGAACGCACGCATTTTTCCATTACGAGTTCGAGTTCCTTCGGGAAAAATTACCCCTGCACGATTATTTTTATTTAAGTATTTTGCAAATTCCTTGATTTTGACAATCGCACCTTTTCCGTCCTTCCTATCGATCACAATCGAACCGCCATGACGTAGATTATACGAAATACTTGGAATTCCTGTCGCTAATTCTATTTTAGAAACATATTTTGGATGATGTTTTCGCAAAGTATAGCCAATCATCGAAATATCGAACATTCCTTGGTGGTTACTAACAATAATCATAGGTTTGTCCATCGGTAACTCTCCTGCCAAGTTTTCAACCTGATAGGTGTAGCCAACGATCAAAATAATGTGATTGAGCCACCAAAGTAAACTATCGACGACTTTTTTATGTTGTTCGTAACCAAAGAGTTTGTACGCAAAAATTTGGAATCCGTGATAAACAATGATTAATATTCCGAAAACAAAGACAAAAATTGAAGTCGGAATCCAGTAGAGTATTTTTTTCATGGTTTTTTATAAAAATAATAGTGGTTCTTCTAAATTTGCTGCAAAACTAAGGATTTGTACGGAGTAAACTAACTTTGTTTTTCTTAAACTTTTTTGATAAAAATAGTTTACTTTGTAATATAGTTCATAACTTTTATGGTGAAAATCACCAAACTAAGCATAAGACTAATTTTTACTCGAATATATAAAAAATAACGATAATGATTAATTTATTACCTCCAGTTCGCACAGAAGTGATGAAGCATCTTGAAGGGTTTGTAGATACAATTACTGAAAAGTATCTAAAAAAACCAGAAGATATGTGGCAGCCATCAGACTGGCTTCCCGATACCCGTAACTTGGATGCCTTTGTAGAAAAAGTGAAAGAAATCCAAGAATCGGCTAAAGAATTAGCGTACGACGTCTGGGCAGTTTTAATCGCTGATACGATTACGGAAGAGGCTTTGCCGACTTACGAATCTTGGATAATGGCATTGGCAGATGTTGATTTAGCATCAGAGAATGGATGGGGTGGTTGGACAAGAAAATGGACAGCAGAAGAGAATCGTCACGGTGATTTATTGAATAAATATTTATACCTTTCTGGTCGTGTAGATATGCGTCAGTTTGAGATTTCGACGCAATATTTAATCTCTGACGGAATGGATATTCAAACCAACGGTGATCCTTACAGAACCTTTGTTTATACAAGCTTTCAAGAGATTGCAACACAGATTTCACATCGTCGTGTAGGAACATTGGCAAAACAAGCTGGGAATAAGGATTTGGCGAAAATGTGTGGAATGATTGCAGCAGATGAAGGTCGTCATGCAAGGGCTTATATGTCATTTGTTGATAAGATTTTCGAGGTTGATCCAAGTGAAATGATGTTGGCTTTAGCTGATATGATGAAGAAGAAAATCGTTATGCCAGCTCATAATTTGAGAGAAATGGGTCTAAATATAGGGGATTCATTTTTACATTTCTCGAATGCTGCTCAGCGCTTGAATATCTATACGTCGCAAGATTATGTGGATATTATGAGTAAATTATTAAAGGATTGGAAAATTGACCAAATCACTGATTTAACTGGCGAAGCAGAACGTGCAAGAGATTATTTGATGAAACTACCGGGAAGAATGCAGCGCGTGTTAGGCCGTGTGACTATTCCTGAAATTGAATATGAATATAAATGGATTTTACCAGCGTAATTTTTAATTTTTAATTGTCAATTATCAATTATCAATTTGACGTGAAATAATAAAAGCCTTGCAAAAATTAATTTGCAAGGCTTTTTAATGAAACATATAACGACTATTGTCAATTATCAACTGATTTCTTCTTCTTCTTCGTATTCATACTTTCCATCCGCTTTATAAATGAGTACCGAACAGTTTTCTTTGATTAGAATTTTATTCGCTTGTCCTTGAATATCTTTGGCCGTTATATTTTGATACATTTCAGCTTCATCATTGATTAATGCCGCATTTCCTAACATCTCAAAATATGCCAAATTCATGGCTTTCGTTAAAATATTTAATTCAGAAAAAATCAAAGTACTTTCCGCTTTATTTTTGATTTTTTGCAATTCTATTTTAGATAACTCTTCTTGTTTTAACAATTCCAATTCTGCCCAAATCGCTGCTTCTGCTGCTTCCATCGAAATACCATCCGCAGGTTTTCCATCAATGACTAATAATCCTGGATCAACTGTTCCTGTGATATAACAATCAATATCTGAAAATAACTCTTCGTTTTTCAGTAGTTTACGATATAATCTCGAAGATTGACCATTACATAAAATATCTGAAATTAAATCAATCACATAATAATCTGGCGAAAGTCTATCTGGAATATGAAATGCCAAGTGAATTGCGTCAAGCGGAACAGTTGCCTCGTGTGTTTTTCTTCTGAGTTCCGTTTGCATCGGTTCTTGAGGCAAATTTCGAGGAGAAACCGCTCCTTTTGGAATTTCATTAAACCATTTTTTTGTTAATTGTTTTACCTGTTCCAAGTTACAATTTCCTGCGACAACAAGTATCGCATTATTAGGACGATAGAACTTGTAAAAGAAGCTTTTGACATCTTCCATAGTCGCCTGTTCTACATGTTCGGGAACTAAGCCAATAGTTGGCCAACGATAAGGATGTTTTTGATAAGCCAAATCCATTAAGTGATGCCAAACATCGCCATAAGGTTCATTCAGACAAGTTTCCTTAAATTCTTCTACAACTACTTTTCGCTGTTTGTCCAATGATTTTTCACTGAAATTCAAACTTAACATTCTATCAGATTCCAACCAAAAAGTAGTTTCTATATTTTCGGCAGGAACGATATTGTAAAAGTTAGTAATATCGGAATTGGTAAAAGCATTATTTTCGCCTCCAGCCAATTGTATCGGGGAATCGAAATTCGGTACATTTAGGGAACCTCCAAACATCAAATGCTCGAATAAGTGAGCAAAACCAGTACGCTCAGGTGATTCATCTTTTGCACCGACGTTGTATAATACATTCATCGCCACCATAGGTGTACTTTCGTCCTCATGTACTAAAACCCGCAAACCATTTTCTAATATAAACCGATGGTAATTAATCATAAAATTTAAGCTATGAACTATGAATTATAAATTATAACTATATAAATAATTTTAATTTCAAACTTTATCGTTCAACGATTGACCTTACCTCCCAATCTTTCTCTCAAAAGAGAAAGCCATACTACTCAGTTTCTATAGCTGAGTACTACTTGGTTTTAGTCTCTTCTCTTTTAGGAGAGGAACTAGGGTGAGGTATAAATAAGAACGGTAGATTTGGTAAAAATCATTTTACTCGGTATTGTAACAATCTATAACGATTGCTGTTCAAATTTTCTGAAGTGCAATGTTCACATAAAAAAGGGAACTATCCAAATTGTGGATAGTTCCTCTCTTAATTATAATCTTAGATCGGTTGAATAATTTCTAATTAACTATTCCCAAAACTTATCTTGATTGCTTAGGATTTCTTAATTATAACTACTGTACGATTAATTTTTCAGTAATTCTTGCACCTGCTTCATTTTGTAAAGTTACGAAGTAAACGCCTGAAGTCAAATCCGCTTTCTCTATTTCAACAACGTTTGTATTAATGTTACTTGGAGTTCTAACAACTTGACCCATGATGTTAGTCATAGTCATAGTAAATACTTCATTGTTAGGATTCGATAAAAAGATTGCTGCACGCTCGCCCATTGGGTTTGGAGCGACTAGCATAGTTGCTTCGGTCGATATTTTATTTACACTTAAAACCTCTGTAGATTCTGTACAAGCATCGTAGAAATAAGGTCCTACTACGGTATCAGAAGAAATAGTTATTTCACGGTTGATATTACCTGCACCATCATCCAAAGAACAAGTTGCATCTAAAGAAGTCGAAGCCGTTCCTTCGTTATCTCCCCAATCATTACCATTGATATATTTATAAACATAAGTTCCAGCAGGAATGGAAACTGTAATTTGCCAAACACCGTTTCCGTCAGCATCTTCCATTGCACCATCTGCAGGAGACCATTCCGCAGGCATACCGGCTGCTACTTGAAAATTACCAGCGATTGAAATACCATTAGTGCTTACAGAAGCCATCTGGTTTGCATCTACAGCGAATACTACGGTGTAATTTTGAGCCATTGTAGTTGTAGCGAAAGCAACAACCATAATTAATACTATGTAAATTTTTCTCATAATTTGTAAAATTTAAAGTGGATTTATAATAAACATTAAAGATATAAAAACAAAAGCATTAAAAAATCTTGTTTTACCAAATATATGTTTGATTTTAATAAAATTTGACGTTTTTTTATTAATTATCTTTTAATTGTATAGAATTGACCAATTTCATAAATTTGATATCAGATTCCACTAAGTTTAATATTTTTGACACTTTATAGTTTGGCTATAGGTTCTAGTAATGGAACAAAATTCTAATTTAATTATGGACATTTTTATTATTAGAATATTAATGAGGGTAATTTTTGTTATTATTTGAATGAAAATATAGATAATTAATAAGATGTATTTATATTTTTGTGGAATAAAGCGTATCGTATTATTTTTGAATCGTGCTTTAGATTAACGGCACTCTAGGATTGTATTTAAAACCATATGATTTATTGATTAGAAATGAATTGTATAAGTAAAATTTTTTGTTTTTTAATTAAAGTGATACCATGATATATTATGTATTCGGAACAATTATCCGCTTCTTCTTTCAAATGTTTTATAAAAGGGTTTATCTCCAGGGGTTTGAAAATATTCCTGACGGAAAACCTGTGATAC
>CAWVWD010000234.1:0-6863 GCA_963933585.1 uncultured Saprospiraceae bacterium | reverse complement strand
TTCCAACTCTTGTTTTGCCGCTTCCCAGATCACAATTGCCAAATAATACAGCAAATCCTTTTCCGACGGGCTTAATAAATAAGTCTCATCATCCGACATTAAATAAGCAAAAATAGATGGTTGCCTCAATTCTATTTCTTTCAATTTCTCATCTGTTTCCTCTGACGTAAGATTCCTAAGTTTTTCCGCCAAAACATCTAATACTTCCGGTGCAATCATTTTTTTAAACTATAAATTATGAACGATAGGTTTATTTCCACTTAATTTATATGATAATCACAAGAAACGGTGTCGGTGCGCTGCACCTCAAATTTGCCTTTGTACATCAAAATTCTACAAACGGAATCAGTACGCTGTACCTAACATTAAATCAAAAAAGCTTCATAGAACCGATTCCGTTTGTAGAATTAGATAATTCCTATTAAAATTTGAAGTGCAGCACACCGACACCGTTTATTGCAATTGCCATAATTGATTTACAAAAGTATTCATTTTTCATCGTAGATATGCACGGACGTGCGTATTCATTTTTCGACGATTTATATATTGGTATAAATTTCAAAACCAAACAAAACAAATGAGGCTCAGCAAAGCTGAACCTCATTTGTAATCATAAAATTTTCTGTCAAAAGATTACGAAATAACGGTCAACCCCGCCTGTCTCGAGAACTCGGTGGTAACTCGCAACCCGAAATCCATTTACTTAGTAACAGCAAAATAATAACTTCCTCATTTGGACGGCATCTTTTGTCCTCATTTTTCCTTTAAAATCAGTCATAGTATCAACAATACTCCATCTTTTAAAGAAAAACTGAGAAAAAAATAATCTCGTCGAAATGGGAAACTTATTTTTTCGCTGTTACTTACCTACAACTTCCCCTTCGATATACAAAATAATCGGAGCGTCATCCACATTCGTCTGAACAGTAATTGACTTCTTAAATTTACCAACTTTTGCAGCGTCATACTTTACCGTAATCTCTCCTGAATCACCACTAAAAATTGGAGCTTTTGGATAAGATGGAGCGGTACAACCACAAGACGTTTTTACATTTTTGACAATCAATGGTTTGTCCGAAGTGTTTTTAAATTTGAACGTCGTGACAACTGGTGTTCCTACTTGAATTTGATTAAACTGATGTGTCTTTTCTGCAAACTCAGCTTTACTTGTTGGATGAATCGTTGTAAATGATAAAACGGTTGTCATTAAACCTGCTAAAATAGCCATTGTTAGAATTCTACTTAACTTCATAATCGTAATTTTTAGGTGATGAAAATATTAAATCGTTAAAATCAAATTTAGGTATAAACTGAACCTTTTGATTTTGTTGTCGATATAGAGATAGAAAAACAATGCACAACTGAAAACCTAGTTGTAAACTTTAACTAAATCTTTAGTTATGAATATTTCGATTTCATTTCTATACGTTAAAACATTGAGACGTAAGTTTCGTACAATCTATCTCGGCATATAAATATTCCTTAAACCTAAAAAGAAATTGAAAACGTTTTATTATTAACAATTCCTTACTTTTGAATATTAAAATCCATTCACATAAAAATTAAATACTATGAAAAAGTGGTCAAGCATTTTATTATTCCTAATGATTTCTACCGTAGCAATTGGACAAAAGCAGCTTAACAAACCAGATATTGTTTGGGGCGAAGAATACAAACGACCGAACTTTTCGGCAGTTGAAAAAATCATTGGTAGCGATGCTTCAGGAACTTATATCTGGCGGAATAAATCTGGTTCACTGACATCAACGGAAATTATCATTGAGCATTATGATAGAAATCTAAAATTGGATAAAACGAACTCGTTGAATATTCCTTTAAATTCATTGAATAATGATTTTCAAATAGTCGATATTTTTCCATTTGGTGGACAATTCGTTGCATTGACCTCATTTTATGATAGAGGAGGAAATAAAAATACTTTATCAGCTCAACCAATTGATAAATCTACCCTTCAATTAAAAAACAAACGAATAGAAGTCGCTGAAATTAGTGCAAAAAGACGCTACAATAAAGGTGGATTCGATTATGCAATTTCTCGGGATAGTTCAAAATTATTGATTTACAGCAATTTACCTTACGAACGAAGAGGCGGAGAAAAATTATCCTTGAATGTCTATGATAAAAATTTGGATTTACAATGGAAAAAAACGGTAGAATTACCATTTCGGGATAGAAATTTCGCTGTTGAAAGTTACGAAGTCGATAAAGATGGAAATGTTTACTTGTTAGGTCGATTGATTGAAGAGACAGGCTTAGTGACTTTATTCCGTCAAGGAACACCGAATTATCGTTACATCATCGTTGCGTACAATAGTGATGGAGAAAAAGTGAAACAATACGATGTCTCTTTAGGGGAGGATTTCATTACAGATTTAACGATTCGTGTTGGAAATAAAGGCGATTTAATTTGTGCAGGATTTTACTCTGAACGGACTTTACAAGGTATGAAAGGGGCTTTTTTCTCAAAAATAAATGCCACAACGAAGGAAATGTATGACCTTAAAAAAGGAGAATTTGGGACTGCGTTTTTGTCTCAATTTATGTCCAAACGTCGTGCAAAGAAGAAAAGAGAATTGTTTAGTTACCGAATTGACGAGTTGGTTTTGCGAAGTGATGGCGGAGCATTAATGATTGCGGAGCAGTTTTATATTCGAGTAACAACGCATACAGATGCGAACGGTTTCACGACGACAACGAGGACTTATTACTACAATGATATTATCGCTGTCAATATTAATCCGGACGGTTCTATCGCTTGGGCAACTCGAATTCCAAAACGCCAAAGTGATGGCAGCGGAGCTTTTTCTTCATACGCCATGACGATTAGTGGTGGCAAAATTTACTTTATTTACAATGACCATCCGAAAAATATTACTCGAACAGATTATCGAAAAATTAAAAATTTTAATGGTAAAAAGTCGATTGTAACTTTAGCGACTTTGAGCCCAGATGGAACGTATGAAAAAATTCCCTTATTCAGTAATCGAGAGGAACGAATCGTCACTCGACCAAAAATCGCTCGGCAAATTAGTAAGAATGAGTTAGTCATTTTTGGTACTTACAAGAAGCGATATAAGTTTGGTCGGATTGTATTTTAAAGTTGATTTTTAATACACCTCCCGGATGAAAAGTTAAAAAAATCATCATTCCAATATAAATCGGAATGATGATTTTTTTTAATTTCCGAATTGGCTTTCCGAATTTTGTTTCTAACTAAATGACCTTTTCACCTATGACTTTTTAAAAAAAATCAATATGTACTGAATCCTTTTTAATATACGTTTGCCGCATATTCATAAATATAAAGATGGATCGAGGTATTATTAAAAATTAAGTGAATTTACATTTACCAAACTTTAAAAAGTTAGGAAACGTTGATTTCTAATCCTTAAAATTTTCATAAAACCTATCAAAAACCTATCAAAAGTCTAATATTCTACCTTAACAATTCACTACCGTACACGAATCATGAATTACTAAATTGGAAATGTAAAGTTTTCATCCTAACTTGCGGCTGGTTTCCAGAAAGATAAGTATATTTGAGGAGCAATATTAAAAACAGAATTAAGCAAATATTTAGCATAACATTTGAGCGACATAAAGAAGATAATAAATACCTTATTAGGTTAAAGCGGAAAGCAGAAAGTAGCAAAGTAAAACTTAGGAATACATAAAAATATTTGCAGGAAAATCATAGCGACCAAACATCAGTCATTACTCCATATCCTCAAAGAAATTACCTCCCTTTTTTACCAACTACCTTAATTATTAATAAGAAATTAAGGATAATCAATGAGGAACAATTTTATCGTTTCCATTTAATAATTCTAAATTTTAATTTACTAGTTTTCCTTTCTACCGATTTTCAATTAATTCATAAGTTAGGTTTATTATTTTGCAAAATATTATTACGCTTGAACGATAAGAGTTCATCGTTCCCCGAGATTTTCCCGAGTAGTCGGGACGGGACAAGCATTATATAAGAATAACAGTGATTTATAATAAATAAAAACAAATTTTAACAATGGGAGCTAACAAAATTCCTACTACTGTTTCCTTCAATTTGCCAACAGGCGAAGAAGTAATCATCGAAACAGGTAAATTAGCGACACAGGCTGACGGCTCAGTCGTGGTACGTCAAGGTGACACCATGATTTTCGCATCCGCTGTTTCTTCAAGATCACAGCGTGAAGGTCAATCATTCTTTCCACTATCTGTGGATTATCAAGAAAAATTTGCAGCAGCAGGACGTATTCCTGGTAACTTCTTCAAACGTGAATCAAGATTATCTGATAAGGAAATCCTAAC
Source organism: uncultured Saprospiraceae bacterium (assembly GCA_963933585.1). Lineage (GTDB taxonomy): Bacteria > Bacteroidota > Bacteroidia > Chitinophagales > Saprospiraceae > CAWVWD01. The sequence goes on along the minus strand of CAWVWD010000234.1, from coordinate 2,534 downwards.
TTCCCGTATTGTTGATCGTGTAATTCGTCCATTATTTCCTGATGGATATATGAATGATACACAAATCATCATTAACTTAATTTCTGGTGAAAAAGATACTATTCCGGATGTTTTAGCTGGTTTAGCAGCTTCTGCAGCTTTAACGATTTCTGATGCTCCTTTCTCAGGACCTATTTCAGTTGTTCGTGTAGCTCGTGTGAATGGTGAATTCATTGTAAATGCTAAGAAGAGTCAAGTAGCGGAAGCAGACCTTGATATCATCGTAGGTGCTACAATGGAGAATGTAATGATGGTAGAAGGTGAAGCTAAAGAATGTTCGGAAGAAGATTTAATAGCCGCTATCAAAATTGGACATGATGCAGTTAAGATCCAGTGTCAAGCACAATTAGACCTTCGCGAAATGGTTGGTAAGCCAAAACGTGTAATCGAAGCATACGTTGAAAATGAAGAAATCAGAGCGGAAGTTTTGGAAATCATCAAAGAAGACGTTGAAGCGATTGCAAAAGGAGCTTTCCAGAAGCAAATTCGTAAAGAAAAGTTTGATACCGTCAAAAACGGATTAATCGCCGCTTTCACAGAGAAACATGGCGAAGAATTCATGGCTGTGAAACAAAACGTAGATTGGATTTATCGTTACTTAGGTAAATACAAGAAAAGTTTGGTTCGTGATGTCTTATTAGATCATAACATTCGTTTGGATGGTCGTAAGCCGGAAGATATTCGTGCTATCTGGACAGAGACTGATTACTTACCATCTGCTCACGGTTCTGCAATCTTCACTCGTGGAGAAACGCAAGCTTTAGCAACGGTAACTTTAGGTTCTAAATTAGACCAAAGCATGAGTGATGGTGCTTTAGAATCTTACTATAACAAATTCTTTTTGCATTATAATTTCCCTGCTTATTCGGTAGGTGAAACGAAGCCTATGCGTGGTCCTGGTCGTCGTGAAGTCGGTCATGCTAACTTGGCTCAACGCTCATTGAAGCAAGTTATTCCTGATGAAGTTCCTTACACAATCCGTATTGTTTCTGACATTATGGAATCTAACGGTTCGTCTTCAATGGCAACAGTTTGTGCTGGTTCTATGGCATTGATGGATGCAGGTATTGCTATCACAAGTAATGTTTCTGGTATCGCAATGGGTTTAATCACAGATGGCGAACGCTTCTCTGTATTAAGTGACATTTTGGGTGATGAAGATGCAATTGGTGATATGGATTTCAAGGTAACAGGTACTGAGAATGGTATTTGTGCTTGTCAAATGGATATTAAGATTGACGGATTACCTTACGAAGTTTTAGTCAAAGCATTGGCTCAAGCTCGTGATGGTCGTTTACATATCTTAGGTTTATTAGACGAAGATATCAAATCTGCTCGTGAAGACTTGAAACCACACGCTCCTCGTATGATTAAGATAGAAGTTGCTCGTGACTTCATCGGTGCAATCATCGGGCCTGGAGGTAAAGTCATTCAAGGAATTCAACGTGAACACGGTATCGTCATGAATATCGAGGAAATTGATAACCATGGAGTTGTTACAATCTCAGGTTCTAACAAAGAAGGTGTAGATGCTGCAATCGCAATCGTGAATGCAATTACTACCGTTCCTGAAGTTGGTGATGAGTATGAAGGGAAAATCGTGAAAATCGAAGATTACGGCGCATTTGTTGACTTCTTACCAGGTAAAAGTGGTTTAGTTCACATTAGCGAAATGTCTTATTCTCGCATCGAAACATTGGCTGATGTAATTGAAGTTGGTGAGATGATGAAGGTTAAGTTAATCGGTATCGACGAACGTTCAGGTAAATTCCGTTTATCTCGTAAAGCTTTGATGGAAAAACCAGAAGGCTATGTTGAAAGACCTCCGCGTGATGACAAAAGAAGTGGTGGATTTAGTGGCAGACGTGATGATAGACGTGGTGGCGGTGACCGAAGAGGTCGTGACGACAGACGTGGACGTGATGATAGAAAATAATAGTTTTTCAATTTTTAATTAATCATTACTAATTGATTACCAATAATATTTAAAACCTCTTGACGAGTATTCGTCAAGGGGTTTTTTATTTATGTGAAATTTTAAATTAAAAACAAATCTAAAAACCAAAAGAAGTCCGTCATTGCGGCGAATGAGGTATTAATCTAAAAATTGAGCCTTTGCAATCACTAAATTCCGGGATTCAACGCAATGACGGAGGACTTATAACTTGGTTTTGTTCTTTACTTTAAACCAAAACAGCCATATTGTCACTTGAGATAAATTAAAATGACATAATGTCATTAAAAACAAGCACATCTGACGGAGAAAACATCGAAAATCGTGATGGAACAGGAATTGACTAAAGGAGAAGTATAAGCGACGATAGACGTATCGACTACCGAGATTTCCCCGAAAAATTGGGGTAAACAGGGCAAGCGCTAAAAAACTTAAAAAGATAAGTTCAAAATATTTAATAACAAGAAAAAGAAGATTTAAGCGATTCTTGGTAGATATAATTCACGGCAACTAAAGTAGCCGCTACCGATACGCTCAAAGT
>CAWVWD010000233.1:0-6898 GCA_963933585.1 uncultured Saprospiraceae bacterium | reverse complement strand
GAAGTACGGTGAATTTTCATCATTAAACTAACAAGCGTTAGTTTAATCCATCAAATTATTTCACCGTTGAATTTATATTCCTAAATTTGTAGCAAAGAACTCAACCATAAATTGTGTTGGTTTCCCCACGAGGCTTCGGGACAAGCAAAACCAACACGGTTTGATGCTAACAAAAAATACTATGCAAAAATTAAAAAACTACGCTTTAGGCGAATGGCAAGCACACAAAGGCGACGGCATTCCGCAATATAATGCTATCACAGGCGAAGTGATTTCAACTTGTGGAAATGATGGTTTATCGTTCGGTGATATGGCAGATTATGCTCGAAAAGTTGGAAATAAGAACTTACGTAAAATGACATTTCAAGAGCGAGGTTTGATGCTTAAAGCATTGGCACTGCACATGAACGGAATTCGTAAAAAATATTATCCAATCAGTTATTTAACTGGCGCAACCAAAAGCGATAGTTGGGTGGATATTGATGGTGGAATCGGGACGATGTTTGCTTATGCGAGTTTGCGGAAGCAATTCGGTAACGAGCCACACTTTGTAGAAGGCGAACACGCTGCATTATCAAAAGAGGGTACTTTTATCGGTCAACATATTTTAGTACCGAAACGAGGTGTTGCGGTTCATATTAATGCTTTTAATTTTCCAGTTTGGGGTATGTTAGAAAAATGTGCGGTGAACTGGTTGGCAGGAATGCCAGCAATCGTGAAACCGTCTGAACATACTTCATTTTTGACACAAGCATTTGTGGAAGGTATGATTCAATCAGGTATTTTACCAGAAGGTGCTTTACAGTTGGTTTGTGGAAATGGTCACGGGATTTTAGATCCGTTGGATTCGCAAGATGTGATTACATTTACCGGTTCTGCTTCGACTGGTCGTAAGTTGAAAGCAATGCCACATATTATTAATAATTCTATTCCATTTACGATGGAAGCAGATTCTCTGAATGCTTCGGTTTTGGGTGAAGATGCGAAACCTGGTACAGAAGAATTTGACTTATTTATAAAAGAAGTTCGCCGTGAAATGACGATAAAAGCTGGTCAAAAATGTACGGCAATTCGTAGAGTTATCGTTCCGGAAAACTTAGTGGAAGCCGTTCAAATTGCGTTAAGCAAACAATTAGCAAGAACAACTATCGGAAATCCAAATAATAAAGATGTCCGAATGGGAGCGATTATTAATAAAAATCAAGTGGCGAATATTCGTCGTGGAATTGAGGAATTGAGCAAAAGTTCTGAAATTGTTTACGGTGGTATGGACAGTGATTTTGAGGTACTTGATGCCGATAGAAATAAAGGTTCATTTATGCAACCCACTTTATTTTTAAATTCAAAACCATTCGAAAATTTAGCATCTCACGAAATCGAAGCATTCGGTCCAGTAAGTACGATTATGCCGTATAAAACGATGGACGAAGCGGTGGAATTGGTACAAATGGGGAAAGGTTCTTTGGTGAGTTCGATTGTTACAAATGATGATAATTTGGCAAAAGAATTTGTCATTGGTGCGGCTTCACATAATGGACGGATTTTGATTTTAAATAGGGAATCTGCAAAAGAAAGTACTGGTCACGGTGCACCGATGCCGTTATTAGTTCATGGAGGTCCTGGACGTGCCGGAGGCGGCGAAGAAATGGGCGGCGTTCGTGGTGTAAAACACTTCATGCAACGCTGTGCCATTCAAGGTTCACCGACGTCTATTACCAATGTGACCAATGTTTTCCAACCTGGTTCAAAGTACAAAGAAGCGATGATTCATCCGTTTAGAAAACACTTTGAAGAAATTGAAATTGGGGAAACTGTTTTTACGCATAAGCATACCGTTACAGAAGCAGATATTACGAATTTTGCCAATGTCAGTGGCGATAACTTCTACGCACATATGGACGCAACTTCTTTGGAAGGAACGGTATTTGAAGGTCGAGTGGCTCACGGTTATTTTGTCTTAGCAAAAGCCGCAGGTTTATTTGTAGAACCTCGCAAAGGTCCCGTTTTATTAAATTATGGTTTAGAAAATTGTCGATTTACAAAACCGGTTTATCCGGGAATGACAATTGGTGTGAAGTTCACTGCAAAGGAAAAAATTGACCAAGAGAAAAAAGATGATATTGCAAAAGGTATCGTGAAATTTTTGGTGGATGTATATGATGAAACTGGCGAAACAGTGGCGATTGCTACGATTTTGACAATGGTGAAGAAGTTGAATCAGGATTAGGTTGTTTGTAACAAACCGTATCGGTTTTTAAAATCGATACGGTTTGTTTTTTATAATAAATATTATAATATGGGTGTATTTGGATCACATTATAGGTTGACGATGGAGCATTTAAATAAAGTTGGTCAAACTAAAAAAATTGAATCTGAATATATAATTGAATCAGTTCATTTGGATGAAATTTGGCATGAAATCACTGCTTTTTTAACAGCTTTTTATCCGATACAAGGTTTCGATTGGGAAGAGAAATTGGAACTTGGTACATATGATATATTCATTTCTCATGACGAATATCAACGAAAAGCAATTAGTTATAACGATGCAGATACCGTTAAAGGAATCGCTGAAAATTTATTGAAAATTGATAAGACTGAAATCCAAAAGCTATACTTTGGAGAGAATATAATTAATGAATCGTTAGGGAAAAATGAAAAAGAAATATTATTCGATTATCAATTTTTAATTAATTTGATTGATTTTTATCAAAGAGCAGCAACGGAGAACAATTTTGTAATAATCAATATCAGTTAATGAATGATTTTAACGTTGAAGCAATTTAACAGAAAAATAAATAGATGAAAGCTTTAAGTGAAGCAAAGGAAGGGTTAGTAGAATTGATGTTCAAAGGCCTTGACCACGGAATCGGTTCTATTCAAGAGAGCGAAGGATTATTGATTGCATTTTCAATTTTTGGACAAAACGAGGAATTGGAGATTGTTCGTTTTGAAACAGAAAAAGTGGAAGATGGACAAATTCACGCGCAACAATATTTGAGAGAAATGGAGGAGAAACCTAATTTCGCAATTATTGCTTTTGAAGGAATCGTAACGATGGAGGAAAATAAAGAATTTGATGCAATCGTTGTCGAAGGTTTTGAAAAAAATGATACGACAGGCTACGTTTTAGCACAACGGTTCAAACGTAAAACGGCGGAATCTAAATTTGAACCGATTGGAAATGCGGCCTATTTAGGGAATTGTGAAAATGTATTGAAGTAGATTCGGAATTCAAAATATTAACAAAACCCGTCATTCCGACGAAAGTCGGAATTTCCTCAAGTTGTAAAGACTGAATTTTAAGTTTTTACCAGTTTTTTGATTGGTAATTCACTGAATTTTAGTTCCGTTCCCTACAGGAGATTCCGACCTACGTCGGAATGACGGTCTCTATAGAAGATAAAATGCAAGATAAAACACAATTAGGTTCAGTCGAACTGACTGTAAACGAGGGCGTTGGAACGATTACGTTTTTTCATCCTTCACATAATTCTTTGCCGGGGAATTTATTGGCAAAGCTAGCTCAAACAATTACGGATGCGGGTACGAATGCCGCAATAAAAGTCATCGTTTTAAAAAGTGCTGGTGAACGTACATTTTGTGCTGGAGCGAGTTTTGACGAGTTGGCGAGTATCGAAGATTTTCCAACTGGAAAGCTGTTTTTCTTAGGTTTTGCGAATGTCATCAATGCTTGTCGTAAATGTCCGAAATTGATAATCGGACGCGTGCAAGGAAAAGCAGTTGGCGGTGGAGTAGGCGTTGCTTCAGCGGTTGATTATTGTTTTGCGACGAAGTTTGCTTCAGTGAAATTGAGTGAGTTGGCAGTTGGAATTGGTCCTTTTGTAGTTGGGCCAGCAGTGCAGCGGAAAGTTGGAATATCGGCAATGTCGCAATTAGCAATTGACGCAACTTCTTGGCAAACAGCAGATTGGGCGAAAACCAAAGGTTTGTATGCGGAAGTTTTTGATTCTGTGGAAGCGATGGACGAAGGTATTAAAACCTTGACGGATAAATTAATAAAATCAAACCCTGAAGCAATGCATGGTTTGAAAAAAATCTTTTGGGAAGGTACAGAAGATTGGGATGAACTTTTATCAAAACGTGCCGAAAGGAGCGGACAATTGATTTTGTCAGATTTTGCAAAAAATGCGATTGGGAAGTTTCAGGGGAAATAGGTTTCTTTTACGAATTCTCATGGTTAAACCGTGTCGGTTTTTGAAATCGACACGGTTTTTCATACAAAAAAAGCCCCCGAATTCTCTCGAATCCAAGGGCTTTAAAATTAAACCTAAAAATATTTTTCCAAGGTATTTCAGTATGACATTTTACAATATTTCGATAAACTCTTAATACCATAAACCCTTCGTACCTTAAACCTTTCTATAATTTCACCATTTTGCCGACAAACGTATTACCTTCATTGCTTATCGCAACGATAACGTAATTTCCTGCTGGTAAATCCAACGGTAATAATTGAACTTGTTTGTCATCGAAACCAGTTTCAACGTGTAATAAAACACCTCTCATATCGTAGATTCGAACCGTTTGAATTCTTTCTTCACCATTCAAATCAACATCCTCTAACTTCAAAGTAACTGCATCATTTCCAACAGGATTCGGGAAGACAGAAACTACTCCTGCTTCTTGTGAACCTGTAACGGTTACGGTTGCTGTATTAGTAACAATTGGTGCTGCATTATCAAAGAAAATTGTTGCGAAATTTTGAATTTTTTCACCACTTTCAATATTTGAAGTTGGTTTTACTTTGAACCAAATAAAACCATGACTTTCTGCTTCATTTGCATTACTATCAATCAAATTTATATTTTCAAAATCCCAAACCATTGTACGTGCATCCTCGATATTGAAGATAGATGGATGACTTACTTGACCTCGTATTAAAGTGGCGATATCTAAATTTTCTGGTAAATCACTGCGAACGACAACTCGATTTGCGACGGCATTACCCACGTTTTGGAAACGAATACGATACGTTACTTCTTGATTATATGTAATGAAATCGCCAGGGTAAGCCGTAATATCATTCGGATCAATCGCTCCAACTGCTTCGTTAATATCAATCATTTGATTATCGTTTGGATTACATTCTGTTTCGTTAGAAGTAATACTTCCCGTAACCGTCAAGTCGTCACCAATATTTACATCTGTAGAAACGGAATCGACCACAATAATGGTAAAAGAACCTCCAAAATCAATCGTTCCTAAGTTCCAAGTATAAGCCGTTCCGCTTACATTATCCCAAGGTAAGTTTGCTGAAACGGGAATAACATATTGTCCAAAATCAACTGTTAAATTTGCGTTTGTAGCGGTTGCTGTTCCTGTGTTACGATAAGTAATTGCATATAGATTCTCGAAACCAACACGTAGAGCAGTTGTATTTAATTCTACTAATAAGTCAGGATTCAAACAAGCTGCGGTATCTGCAAAATTATTGTCTGGGTAGCTTGCTCCGATTTGTGTAACATTTACGGTCAAAGGTGTACTTAAAGCTGGTAAATATTGCGACCAATTAGCACCTGGAAATTGTTGTAAAGTGTAAGTGCCTATATTTAATACCACTTCATAATCACCATTATCATCTGTCGTCAAACTCATTCCTGTCTCTTGAACCAAAACCGTAATTCCCGGAATTCCTAATTCGTCATTATCTTGTATTTCGTTTTTATTGGCATCAAAATAAACCGTTCCAGAAATAGTTCCTCCAGCTAATTCTGTAATCGAATAGCAAGATTGATTAACTGTTATATTTGTTTCGATTTGTTTGAAACCTGAAGACCAAGTCACGATAAGAGAATCTATAATCGTCGCATCGCCCAAGCCAAAGTGAGCTCTAACATCATTTTGTCCACCGATTCCGCCACCTGTCAAACCTGCAATTTCACGGTTTAACCACATTGAAGTGCCGTCAATCGTTGCTTTTACAGCAATACGAGAACCAATTGCCGCAGCATTAGAATTCGTACCGTTTAATTTGATATTGATAAAGTTTGCATCCGAACTTGCTGCATTATAATTCTGAATTAAAACATTACTTTGGTCCGCATGATTTGCTACGAATAAATCCAAATCGCCATCATTATCGAAATCTGCAAAAGCAGAACCGAATGAATTCCCACCACCAGTAGTGAATAGAGATAAGCGATGGTCGATTTTATTAAATGTTCCGTCACCATTATTCAGGTATAAATAGTTCACAGAATTTTGGTCATTTGTTACCAATAAATCCAAGAAACCGTCATTATCAACATCTCCCCAAGATGAACCGTGAGAATGTCCGCCATCGGTTACAATATCGCCGGTGGTTATTTTCGTAAATGTTCCGTCACCATTATTTTTATAAAGGAAGTTGTTCTGTAAACCGGAGTTTGATACGAACAAATCCAAATCATTATCATTATCATAATCTCCCCAAGAACCACCAACTGATTGTCCGCCATCTGTAACGATTGCACCTGTTGTGATTTTAGTAAAATTACCATTTCCTTCATTTCTGTATAATAAGTTATTTTCATTATTTGTGTTTGCCACAAATAAATCTTGATCGCCATCATTATCATAATCTCCCCAAACACCTGCTACGGAAGAAGCTGCATCCAAAGCGATGTTAGCTGTTGTATTTTTCGTGAATGTTCCGTCCCCATTATTATGGTATAAATTATTGAAACGAGTCGTAAAAAACTCTGCGGTAAACATATCTAAGAATCCGTCATTATCATAGTCAACCCAAGTCGCACCGTGAGCGTAACCTAAGTCATTTACAATCGGATCATTATAAATTCTTGTAAAAGAAGTTCCGTTTTCATTTCTGTATAAATAGTTTCCTGTTCCAATATTATTCGCTACGAACAAATCTAAATCGCCATCATTGTCATAA
>CAWVWD010000232.1:0-6911 GCA_963933585.1 uncultured Saprospiraceae bacterium | reverse complement strand
ACTCCTTTTCCATTATCGCAATGGGCGGTTTAGCTTGTGTCGTCAGTGGATATTTAGCCGAAAGGCTGGGTACAAAAAAAGTAGCGTTTACAGCTTTAGGACTTTCTTGTTTGTGTTGTTTGACCTCACCATTTTTCTTCTCTCTTGATGCGACCTTTTTATTTATCGGATTTTTAATATTTTGGGGAATGGTGGTGATTGCAGATTCTCCATTATTCTCAACTTTAGTCGCTCAAAACGCTGCTGCGGAAAATAAAGGAACGGCTTTGACGATTGTGAATTCCATCGGTTTTGCGATTACGATTATTAGCATTCAACTAATTAGTGTCTTACAATTTTCGATGGATTCGGCTTATGTTTTTATGTTCTTATCGGTTGGACCTTTGGCTGGTTTGATGGCCTTGCGTAGGAGTTAATACTATAATTCCACAACTCAATCGATAAAAACCTTGTTTCAATTTCTATTCAAATAAAATCATTTTATGAAAATTATAGAAACAGATATTCTTATCATTGGAGCTGGTTTGACTGGTTTAACAATTGCTTATTTATTGCGAAAGCGAAATTTGACGGTTCACATCGTTGAAGCACGAGCGCGAGTTGGCGGGAGAATACATACGAAATATAGCGAAACGCTTGCTCCTCAAGAAATGGGAGCGACTTGGTTCGGCAAAAATCATACAGCTTTAATTGATTTATTGAAAGAATTAAATATCGAAATTTTTAAGCAAGAATTGAGTGATAAAGCGATTTATGAAGCGATTTCGACCAGTCCACCACAATTGGTTTCTTTGCCACCAAATAATGATCCGAGTTTTAGGGTTCAAGGTGGAACAACGACTTTAATCAATGCTTTGGTGAATGAACTTGATACAAATTCAATCCTTTTAAATCAAGCCATTAAAAGTATTGAAAATACCAATAATAGTGTTTCTATAAAATCTAAAACACATCATTTTAAGGCTTCCAAAGTAATTTCAACCTTGCCCCCAAACTTATTTTTAAATACGATTTCTGTTTCACCAAATTTACCTGATTCGATTGTAAATATTGGTAAACAAACGCATACTTGGATGGGCGAATCTATTAAGGTTTCGTTGACTTACGAAAGTCCGTTTTGGCGAAGAAATTCAAGTGGCACAATCGTGAGCAATCTTGGTCCGATTCCCGAAATGTATGACCATTCTAATTATGAAGATAATCGTTTTGGTTTAAAAGGATTTTTAAATGGTACTTATTTTTCGATGACAAAATCTGAACGTTTGGAATTGATAATGAATCAGTTACAAAAATATTATGGTTCGGAAGCTCGGAATTTTATAACTTATGAAGAAACGGTTTGGAGAAAAGAAGAATTTACATTTGCAGATTATGAATCACATATTTTACCACATCAAAATAATGGACATTCCGTTTTTCAAGAATCATTTTTAGATGGAAAGTTGATGATTGCCGGGGCAGAAACGGCTTCGCAATTTCCAGGTTATATGGACGGAGCATTGAGAAGTGCACAATTTATCGTTAAAAAATTAGTCGTATAAGTTTAAGTTTCCCGTTTTATCACCGCTTTTTCAGGATGATAAAACTAAAAAATTCAGCTAAAATACTTTTCCTAATTTCAATAAAATCCCTGTATTTATATCCCTGTTATAATACGGATAAGGGACAAAATGAGAAAGTTGCGATTAATAGATTTTCATAGTTTTAGTTTTTATTAAGAATTCATTATGCTATAAAACAAGGTTGGAAAGCACTTTTGAAATACCTTCCGACTTCATATATTTACAAACGATTCCGAACTTCAAAATGTCCTACTCCTCTCCTACTACTTTTTTCAAAATCGCTTTTAATTCCTTATAATCTACTTCTCGATCTTCCAACATTTGATCTCGTTCAGCGACTTCTGTTCGTGCGTATTTCAGACTTTTATAGAAATATCCTAATAATAAAAAAGATAATGCGACGAGAATTCCTAAAACTACTAATCCAATTTGCAACCGATTAACTTTTTTTGCTTGCAAACCACTTTTCTTACTGATTCGATTTTCAAAACGATTTTCCATACCATCCTCTTGCCGACTCCGCTCTTCTTGCCCCAAAGAATCCGTCAAAGATTGATAATTTTGATGCGAAATATAGGCTTCCTTATATTGTTTTTTGGCGGCATAAATCTGTGATAATAATAAATTCGCATCTCGTAAAAGCGGTTTATTATCTATATTTTCAGCGATTTCTAGACCTTTTTTAGTTTCAATCAACGCCTTATTAAACTGCGATTGCTGCATATAAACATAAGCCAAATTTACATGATTTTCACCTACTCGTTTCGGCATTCCCAACTCCTTATTAATCCTTAATGCTTCCTGCAAATGCTTCACGGCTTGTTTCGCTCCGACCTCCGTTCTATAGTCTTTTCCCAAACGATTCAAACTCTGAGCAACACCGTGTAAATCATTATGAGATTGAAAAATACCTAATGATTTTCGTTCATATTCCAATCCTTTTTCGCCTTTATTTTCTCTCAAATAAGTCAGCCCAATTGATGAAAATATATTAGCGACTAAACTCGGCGATTCCTTAATTTTAACAATATCCGCCGCATTCAGAAAAGTTTCCAACGCTTTATCATATTGTTTTTGTTCATATTTTGCTTGTCCAATATGATAATACGTTTCAGCCGTAATCTTATTGTTTTTTAAGGTTTTGGCTTCCGCCAATGCCAAACCAAAATATTCCATTGCTTCCTCAAAATCACCTTGTGACAAAAACGTTCGACCTAAGTTTATATATGATCGTGTAACCCCTTTTTGGTCTTGATTCACTTCAAAAACCGCCAACGCATCTCGCTCAAATTGAAACGCTTTTCGATTATTTTTTAAGTACCAATAAGCCGTTCCTATTTTATTCAATGTTTCGCCTAATTCGATTTCATTTCCTAATTCATCCGATAAATTCTTACTCCTCAAATAATAATCAATTGCCCTTTCATAAGCCTCCTGTCGATTAAAGTAATCTCCTAAAAGGCGACTCGTAACTTCCTGTAAATCTGCATTTCCTGAACTATCCGCTAGTGCATTCGCCTGTTCAAAATACGTCAAAGCATCATTCATCTTATCATAAGAAAAATACAATTGTCCGAGCGTTAACTTTGATTGTCCAATCAGTATTTCATCATCTAAACGCTTCGCATTACGCAATGCTTTTTCGCCAGTTTCTATAGCCGTTTCTAAACTCAATTTACACTGAGCTTTCGCAATTTCGCACCAAATCAAAACTTTCGCAGAATCCGATTCCGTGGCGTCCAAAATCACTTCCAAACTATCAATCACCGTGGCATTTCCTTCGATAATCTTAGGTTGAGCAATTGCTGAAAATGTTATTGCTAATAAAAATATGGAGAATATATATGTTTTGATTTTTATCACTATTTTTAAATTAAGAATTAGGAGATAGGAATTATATAAACCTAATAATACCTTTTTAAGCCTTCAAAGCCAATTTTTCCAGCTTTTCATAATATGGAATACATTCCTCCAAAAGCGGTTTTAATCGTTCCGGGAATGGTTGTGTTTTAGATTTATAGGGTGCAAATCCAGTAGATTTATGTACACTTTTATACCAGTATTTTGCCCAATAACCATCTTCCGTTCTTGCACCATCTTTCCAGCTTAACATGGCTTCGTCGAAAGGAATTCCAATGTTTTCACAAAGTTCCGTCAGAACCTTTTTTGGATTCAATAAAACCTGTTTCGCTTCCAAAACAAGCACCTTTTGCCCCTTTGATTTCAAATATTCCAAAACCTTTAACTGAGTGTCATAACCGACATCGTACAAACATGGCGTTTCTACTTGTTTGTTATAAGATGGCAACATTTCCTGTGGATCTCGAGTCAAAATTATATTGACACAATTATCCATAAAATGCCAATCTAACTCAATTAAATGATGTGCCATATGTTTGAAGAAAACAATTGGTGTTGCGTGATTTCCCATCATCATTTCCACCACTTTTTTGCCATCATTTTCCATTATTTTTAATATTTCCGGAGCACCAGGATGATACTCATAAGCTGGAGATTTGGACAAATAATGTGCGTAAAGTGGTTCATCAAAAACAGTTACGTCCTTGCGTTGAGCAAAAGCATACATCGTTGCTGTTGATATATTTCTCGGACCAGACCAAAGATTAATTCTTATCATTTTTTATTCCTTTTTCCATGATTTTATCATACGTTATGATATGTTATTCCTTGGGGGATTTTTGGCTAGGAAGCATTTTGAAAAATACTTCCTAGCTCTGCAAACTGCAAACTACAAACTTTTAACGACTAACTTCCGCAACTTCACTTTCAATTAAATCATGGTATAAATCACTTAATTTTCGACTCATATCACCAAACTTACCTTCCCCAATCGTTCGTCCATCAATCTTCGTAACTGGTGTAACGCCACCAAAAGTTCCCGTCACAAAAGCTTCATCTGCACCGTAGACATCGAACAATGAAAAATTCTTTTCATAACAAGGAATTCCATTTTCACGACAAACTCGAATAATATTATGTCGAGTAATTCCATTCATACAATATTGGCCATTCGAAGTCCAAACCTCTCCATTTTTTATCATGAAAAAATTCGTCGCATTACAAGTCGACACAAAGCCGTGAATGTCTAACATCAATGCTTCATCCGCTCCAGCTTCTATCGCTTGAACCAGAGCCATTACTTCATGTAACTTACTATGACAATTCAATCTTGGATCTAAATAATCGGGCGAACCTCGGCGAATTGTACTTGTAAAAAGCGTAATTCCTTTTTCTTGAGATGCTTTATTAGCCGTTTTGTGTTCCGCTATAATAACTAAATTTGGTCCCGAAATCGTTAAGCGAGGATCTTGAGAAGGTGTCTTTTTAATTCCTCTTGTGAGCATCATTCGCACATGAACACCATCATGCATCTTATTGGCTTCCAATGTTTTACGAACCTCACCAATAAGTTCTACTTTCGTCATTTTTAGATTCATACCAATCGTAGCAGCAGCGGTCCATAATCTATCCAGGTGTAAATCTTCAAAAACCAAAACACCTTCATGCAAACGTAAAGCTTCCCAAATACCATCACCCACCAGATATCCACTATCAAAAACCGATATTTTTGCTTCATTTCGAGGAAATAATTCTCCATTTACATAAATCAATATATTTTCATTTCTTTCGTCCGGTAATGCATTGTGTGTTCCGTGTACCATTTTATACTTTTTATTTATTTGTTTAGGTATTAATTTCAATAGTAAAACCGATAATCAGACCCGTCAGATTTTGAAACCTGACGGGTCTTTGCTTGTCATCAAGCAATCAACTGCGTTCGTTCCATGAAGGCTTTTATTTCAGTAGCGACTTCCTCTCCTTTATCTTCCTGCAAAAAGTGCCCGGCATCTTTGATGATAATTTCTGGCTGTTCAGAAGCAGAGGGAATTAATTTTCTAAAAAACTTATCTCCGCCACTCATGATTGGATCTTTATCTGAGAACAAAATGAGCGCTGGTCTTTGCCATTTCCCTAATACTTCCCGAGCTTTTTTCATTTCAGAAATGCCTTCGTCTGTTGCTTTTGTCGGTACGAGTTCTGGGAATATTTTCGCACCAGCTTTATATTTATTAGCAGGAAAAGGCGCTTGATATGCTTTTTTTGCTTCAGAAGTTAATTTTTGGTAAGTTCCCATTTTCATTACTGTCCCGACTGGAAAACCAGGCATTCGCTTCGCAAAATTTTTCCAAGCCATAAATGCTTTTGGCATTGGCCGATCACCTATTGGCAAATAAGTATTCATAATGACGACTCTTGCAAATCGTTCCGGCATTTCGCCCAAAGCACCCAAGCCTAACAAACCGCCCCAATCTTGAACAACTAAGGTTACCCCAGTCAAATCCATTTTCTCAATAAAGCCACAAATCTGGTCAAAATGTAATTGAAAAGAATAATGTTTCGTTTGCATTAATTTATCAGAACGTCCAAAACCAATTAAATCCGGAGCAATAACTCGATAATTCGGTGCTAAAATTGGAATAAACTTTCGATACAAATACGACCAGGACGGTTCTCCATGCAAACATAGAATAACTTCCCCTTCCCCCTCATCCAGGTAATGCATTCGCAAGTCATTAATTTCAATATAATTTGGCTTATAAGGAAAATCAGTTAAATTTTCAAAATAATTATCCGGCGTTCGTAGTACTTGCATCGTTTGGTTATTTTTGTTTCGCGGAACAATATCCCCCGTTTCAAAGTTAAGATATTTTTATTTAATATTGGATATTGAAAATCAAAACTATAAATAATCAGACCTAACAGGTTTTTACGCTAAAATAACTATGGAAAAAATAAGAATAGATAAATGGCTGTGGAGTGTTCGGATTTTTAAATCTCGAACAATGGCCACAGATGCTTGCAAAACTGGAAAAGTGAAAATCAATGCAAATAATGCAAAACCATCTTATATGATCACCCGTGGAGAAACGGTACATGTGAAAAAAAATGGCTTTAATTATATTTATAAAGTCGTGGATTTAATAGATAAAAGAGTTAGTGCAAAGCTGGCTGCACCTTGCTATGAAGATCTTACGCCAGAAGAAGAGATGAAAAAATATCAAGATTGGTTCTTAAATCGTTCTAAAAGTTTTGAGCAAAGAGATAAAGGGGAAGGACGACCAACGAAACGTAACAGAAGAACGATTGATAAATTTAAAGATTTAGAATAATATGCTTTTATAAACCATAAAATCTTCCTCCTTTTTAACTTATAAAAAGGAGGAAGGTTTTTTTATTTCAACTCCGCTGAAAATAGATGATTTTATAAATTTTGGAAGTGATATAGAAGTGCACATTTATAGCAGGATCAAAAATAGTTCTATGCTT
>CAWVWD010000231.1:0-6938 GCA_963933585.1 uncultured Saprospiraceae bacterium | reverse complement strand
GCCAATAATATGATCAAAATTCCCAATCGGACGATTGCCATGTGGCTGATTAATTATTTTTAAATGCAAAATCGGTTTAATCGAATTCACCAATTGTTGATTATCCCACGGCTTCGCAATAAAATCTTTCGCCCCCAATTTCATACCTTCCACCGCCAACTGCACCGTTGCCCAACCCGTCATCAAAATCACAGGAATCATCCCATAACTTTCCTGCAATAACCGCAACATTTTTAACCCTTGTTTACCCGAGGTCTCAATTGTAAAATTCATATCCAACAAAATCAAATCCGGTAAATCATTTCCGATTCGCTCCAAAACTTCCGCAGGACGATTGATAGAAAAGCAGTCAAATCCCCTTCGTTTTAATAACAAAGTGATGGACATACAAACTGCCGTGTCATCGTCTATAATTAGAATTTTTTGTTTCATTGTTTACCGTTGAACCCACCCCTAACCCCTCCCTTAAAATGGAGGAGAACGATACTCGAATTCATTGAACTGAGTATCTTTCGATTGGTTTTCTTTTTTAATATTATCTAACAAGAAGCAATAAATTGCTCTAAATCTTCCGCAACTTTTTTCCAGTTTTGCAAAATATCTTCATTTTTAAAGCGAATAATTTTATATCCCATTTCCATTAAAATGCCTTCTTGAATTTCATCATATTCAATTTGCAAGTCGTGAATTTTCCCATCAATTTCAATAATAATCTTCTTTGAAAAACAATAAAAATCTGCAATAAAATATGATTTTTCCCTTAAAATATTAGCATGTTCAATAATAAATTGTCGATTAAACTTTAAGTCCATAAACTGTTTCCCTCTAACTTTCTCCCAAAAGACTACCTCCGCAGGTGTTTGTCTTTTCCTCAAATCTCGGGCAAACTGCTTTATGATCTTGTATGTTATCATTTTAATTTTTTGAATTACCGTCAACTCCTTTAATCTAAAAATAAAATTTCACACTATTCGGATATCGTCCCCCTCCATTTTAAGGGAGGGGTTAGGGGGTGGGTTCAATCTACTCCTCATGCAAAGCCAAAGCTGGATGAATCTTAGCCGCTTGATTACTCGGATAAAACGCACAAATCAATACCAAAAACAAAATCAAGCCACCAGAAAGCAACATCGCATAATAGTAATTCAAGTTTTCAATTTCAAAAACCTTCATCAAAGGCAACTGAAAAGCAAAAAATAAACCGATGAAAATCCCAAAAAATGAAACTAACAGAACCTCGCCAATAAATTGTGCGGAAATCTCTGATTTTGTTGCTCCTAACGTTCGGCGTAAACCGATTTCTCCCTTTCGTTTGCTGATATTATACCACAAAACACCGAATAGACCTAACGCAATATTCAAAATCAAAAAGCCACAAATACTCAATAAAGCGATAATCGGCACCCAAGTTTCCTTACTGTTTTGTACCCTTCGACTTTCTAAATTTTTAATAATCGCATCATTTCTTTTCGTAACATCTGCAATTATTTTGCTGACTTTTGCTTCAAAAACTGGCGGCACTTCTCCCTTTAAACGAATATGCAAACGAGAAAAATGATTTAATTCAATCGGATTTCCAAAAAACGTCACATTCGGTTCTTCCGAAAACTCACCATGATATTTGTAATGTTCAACTACGCCTATGATTCTGGAATCTTCGCCATTAAACGTATAAACGCTATCCTTTATATCTCGTCCTTTAAAAACCTCATCATAGAATTTTTGATTAATCACAACTGGCTGATACTTTCCATTCAAATCTTCCTTTGTGTACCAACGCCCTTGCGAAAACTTCAAACCAGCTGTTTTTGCATAATCTTCATCGACCCAGACGCCATTCGTTCTCATCATGAAACCATTGTCATCAGACGAAAATTGCCATGTTGAACCATCAAATGGATTCACAAAACCACTAAACGCAACCGATTCGATTTCAGGCTGTGTTAATAATTCACTCCGCAACCGATTTTGCAAATCCATCAAAATAGCCGAATCTTCTTCTTCTGAAAAATCCATTTCTGCCATCCAAATATTCTCGGTATCAAACCCCAAAGCCGTTTGATAATTTCGCATCTGCTGTACTACAAATGAAAACACGGCAAATAGAATTAAGAACGCAATAAATATTTCTAAAAAAAGTAAAAAATTACTCCTTTTTTTATTCCAAATTATAGTGAAAATATGTTTGAACATAATTATTTAATTATTAACTATAAATTATTAACTATAAAAACACGACGAGCACATTGATATTTAATAATTAATACTTCCTATTTAATACTTAAAATCTATTGCTTTAACGCCGCCGCAATCTGCATTTTTGACATTCTATACGCAGGAATTATTCCCGACAAAACCCCAAAAATTAAACAAATCAAAAAGCTATAAATAAAAATACTGCCGTTAAATTGCAAAACGACATTGCCTAATGCCTGACTATTATTGATGGTATAAATTAGAAAAGATGCCAAAACAAAACCAATTACGCCACCGATAATTGTCAAAATCACATTTTCAAAAACGAACTGAACGAGGATATTTCCCGAACTTGCACCAAAGGCTTTTCGCACACCAATTTCTGAGGAACGCTCCATTATTCGACTTATATTCAAGTTGATAAGATTCAAAGTCGGTAACAAAACGAAAAGCAACAATAGCGAAGTAAGAATCAAAAAAAGCTTTTTTAAACTCTTTGTCGCATCTTCATCGTACCATAATCGTTTAGCGTAAGTTTCCGGGAATGTCCAAGCGTTCAACTCCAAAACATTGTAATCGTCAGGGTTCGGCATGACCATTTGAGTCGCTTTCTTCTTTATTTCTGCCTGAATTATTCTTCTATCTTTTTTTGTTTTTGCCAAAAATAGTCCTTGAAAACGCCCTTGAAAACCTTCACGGTTCTCCAATTGATTGGCGGTCATATTCGTATAAGGCATAATCACATCGGCATTAAAACCTTGCGGTCCTTGCATCGTTCTTACCACACCAAGTACTTTAAAATTCTTACCTTCCAACGTTATCGTTTTACCGACATAACTTTGGTTTTCACCAAAATATTTAACTGCTGCTTTTTTAGAAATCACCAAACCCAAAGCCTGATTTTTCACCTCCGTTTCTCCAAATGCTTTTCCTTCTAAAAAGGTAAAATCAAAAATTTTCCAAAAGTCGGCATCGGCATAGATTCCATTAAACGTCAATTTGTTGTTATTAATAAAAATATCAAAACTCGAACCTGGACTATAAAAAGTTTCTTTTTCCGAGCCTTCTATATTTCGACAATACTCATTTAAAAAAGCAAAACCTGCATCTGAATTCGAAGTTGACGTATTATTTGAACTAAAATCATAAGTCGTGTCATACACCGCAACCTCATTTTTGATAGTCGTATCAATCGTCATAATCGTATCCGTCTCGATATTTTTCAGCGTCACTTGCGATAAAAACACCATTCTATCTCGTTTCGACATCGGCTCGTGACTGCCTAATTCTGTATCTAAAAATGCCGTGACTAACATCAAAATCATCAATGTAAAACTGATGCCGAACAAACTGATGAACGTAAAAAACTTATGCCGTCCAAGGACTTTTATAGCTAATTTGAAATAATTTGTAAACATTCTTTTTTTGTCTTGGGTATTTGGTTTTCGGTACTCGCCAAATGACAGATACCGAATGCCGAATACCGATTTTATAAAACTTGACTTCCGTCAAATAATCGAATCAATCGGTTAGTTCTTTGTGCCATCGTTTCGTCGTGCGTGACCATGACGATAGTCGTTTTATTATTTTGATTCAGATCCAATAGAATATCCATAATTTCATTCCCCATCACACTATCCAAATTCCCAGTCGGCTCATCTGCCAAAATGATATCTGGGTTACCCACAATCGCCCGAGCGATTGCCACCCGTTGTTTTTGTCCACCCGAAAGCTGTGACGGAAAATGTTTCATCCGATTTTTTAAACCGACTTTCGTCAATGCTTCCTCCGCCAAAAATCGACGTTTTTTCGCACTCACTTTACGATATAACAATGGTAATTCCACATTATCAATCACCGACAAATCATTAATCAAATGAAAGCTTTGGAAAATAAAACCCAATCGCTCATTCCGAAAACGGGCGGTTGCTTTACCACTATAATCTGAAATCTGCTGATTTGCAATCGAAATCGCACCACTTGATGGCTCATCAATCAACCCAATAATATTTAACAAAGTCGATTTACCGCAACCCGAAGGCCCCATGATTGACAAAAACTCACCCTCTTTTACATCTAAATTAATTTCGTTCAAAGCCACGGTTTCAATCGTTTTCGTCCGATATACCTTATTAATATTTTTTAGTTGAATCATATCTTTAAGTATTAAGTGTTAATTATTAATTATTGTCAAACGAAGCATCCGTCCACCATCCTTCGTCATTCCAAAGTCCAAACTTCCAATTCATAAATTGCCTGCCAATACAAACCTAAAGTAGAAATATAATCCCGCTGAGCGAGGTCTTTTTCTCGTTGAGCTAAAGTCAAATCCGTGATGCTAATTGCTCCTAAAACATAACTTTCCTGGGTAATTTTAAACCGTTCTTTCGCCAATTTTTGAATTTGTGCTACCAAAATCAACTCTTTTTGAGCATTCTCAAATCGTGCAATAGTTTGCAGAATATTATTCTCAAAAGCTACTTCTTGTTGTTTAATTAGTTCTGTCGTAAACTGCTGATTTTCAAGCGTAATTTGTCGTTGTGCGGCTTGTTGTCCCCAATCCAAAATCGGCATCGACAACTGCAATTGTAAATATTGAACTTGCTGCGGACTCGTGTAAACGTCTGGCAAATTATCCGAACTCCGAGCAAAACCAAACGAAGCCGTCACATTCGCCTGCAAACCACTTTCTTTTTTCGCTTTTTCAACCGCTCGTTCCGCTTCCAATTTCATTTTATAAAACGTTTCTATTTCGGGACGATTTTTTTTGGCTTTCGCCAAGACGGTTTTTCTATCCCTATTAATAGTACCAGAACCAATCGGTTCTTTTGGTGTAATAATTTGATTATCAATTGATAAACCCAAAAATGTATACATATTGGCGGACGCCGTTTTGACTGCTTGTAACGCTCGACGTTTATTTTTTTCGGCAGAAATCAAACTCAATTGTAACTGCATCCAATCACTTTTTGAGATTTTCCCCAATTGAAAACGCTCCTTCGCAATCGTCAATAATTGCTGATTACTCGCCTCATTCGCTTTCGCTATTTCAAAATCCTGATTCGCCATCAATAAATTAAAAAATAAATCGGAAGCCTGTAAATCCAACATTGCCAAATCCACCTTTTCTTGTTTTTCCGCTTCTCGCAATTTCAATGGCTCAATTTCTTGATCCCATTTCATTGCATTAAAACCAAAAAGCGGTTGAAAAAGCGTCAATTGAATCGGCAAACCATTGTAATTATTAAATCCATTTTCAAAATCATCAAACCGTTGCAAATTCGTCTGTAAATAAACCGTGCCACCAGTCTTCGGAATCACTTGCGACATCGACAAACCTATCGAAGAATTGTTATTCGTAATTGATTGAAACAAAATACTACCATTCGGCTGCGTCACCTCCGTAAATGATTTTGAATAATTCGGTAACCGAGCATTCAAATCAATTTGCGGTTTCAAACTCCCTTTATAAATCGCAAAATTCAAAGCGGCCACCCTTCCATTCAAAGTCGCTTCCTTTATCCCAATTTGTTTTTGCTTCGCCAATACTAAAAACTGCGAAAGCGTTAGCGTATCTAAGTTCTGAGCATTTATAAAATTGGTAAACAACAATAATATAAAGGTTAATTTTTTCATTTTTTAGTTGATTATTTATATAATTTATATTCGTCAAGCGAGGAACGAACGTTCGTCAAATGAGCAAAGTGAATATCCGTCCACCGTCCACCATTATTTCAACTCAATCCTATCCAAATGTTCAAAATCCGACATACTCGACACAATCACTTTATCCCCAACTTTCAATTCAGTCGTCAAAAGTTCCACATAATCCATACTCGTCAAACCCAAACTCACAGCGACTTTTACCACTTCTTCCCCTCGCACGACAAATAGTTTTTGCACTATCGCACCCGTAAATGCTGCCCCGTTTTTAATCCGTAAAACATTTTCTTTTTTGCCTGAAATAATGAAAACTTCGACCCGCATATTTGGGCGTAACTGTACTGCATTCCCATCTTCTAATTCGACAATAAAACCAATCGTATTATTTTCAACGGCAGGTAAAATTGAAGTAATTATACCTTTCAAAATCGTCTGATTAATGCGCACATTGACCGACATTCCGATTTTGACCAAACTACTATAACGGTCAGAACAACTCGATTCGATGCGGAAATTATCCAAATTTGCTAAGCGAACTAACGGTTCTCCTTCCGTCACTTTTTTGCCAATACCTTCCGAAAGCCAGGTGATTACCCCATCCGCAGGTGCTTTGACGACAATTTCTTTAAGTTTTCGGCTGATTTCTCGAATTTTTTTTTCTTGAATCATCACTTCGAGTTCTAAATTTCGCTTGTCGCTCGTCACGGCTTTTTTGCGAAAGTTCAAATCATTTTCTAATTGCTTTTTTTCTAACTTCGCAATTTTTAAATTCAAATCTGCTTTTTTGACTTCCTCTTCCGTCGCACCGCCAACTTTCGCCAATCGTTTGGCATCAACCAAATTCGCTTCCAAGTTTGATACTTTCAACGCCATAATTTGGTCTTGATAATCCAAATCATTGAGGTTTTTATCGTACTCCAAAACCAAGCGAATAATGTTATTTTTCTTTAATTCGAGTTGATCCTGCAAACCTTCATATTCTAACTGAATAAACTCTTCATCCAAATTCATAATCAAATCGCCCGTTTTGACCTTCGCCCCAGATTTCAACACGACATTTTTAATTTCCGTATTGATAG